>JAEUKG010000670.1 GCA_016794325.1 Myxococcales bacterium
TCGTCGTCACCGAGTACTACGCCCAGCACACCGAGAAGGTGTCGGCCACCGGCGACAACGCCGACCGCGCCAAGACCGGCCTCGTCTACAAGATCAAGCTGCTCGACAAGAGCGTGACCGCCATCCGCATCAAGCCCATCGCCGACATCGGCTTCAAGGACAGCGCCGGCGGCACCGCGGGCTGCTTCCCCAACCAGCTCCAGTCGGTCTCGGTCGCCGGCAACTTCGCGTACGTCACCAGCGTGTGCGCGTCGCCCAAGGGCCCGATCGGCGTCGTCACCACCGTCGCGCCTCCGGACGTGTCCAACGTGAAGACGACGACGCACGGCGTGGTCTCGGTCGTCGACCTCACCAAGGACGCCGAGGTCGACGCGGCGACGGCGAGCCTCCACGCCCGCTTCGACAAGCTCTTCACCGACAAGTCGATCGCCGACGACGGCACGCGCCGCTACCCGGCGACGCCGGTCGACGTCGCGTTCGTCCCCGGCCAGGGCGTCGGCTACGTCGTCGCCAACGGCACCGACCCCGTGTTCCGCGTCCGCTACGACCTGAACGCGGCCTCGGCGATCACCGAGGTCGGCGCGAGCACGCAGCCGTTCATCGATCTGCAGCCCGCGGCGTTCACCGCCGAGCAGAAGGGCCAGAACCCGATCGGCATGGTGGTCTCGAACACCGGCAAGAAGTTCGCGTTCGTGGCGAACGACGTCAGCCGCAACGTGAGCGTCATCGACCTGAACGAGCAGCGCGCCATCCCCGAGCGCACCACCGCCTCGGCGGCGCTCCCCGCCGACGGCTCGCCCGAGAAGGTGCGCCTCCTCGGCAAGCGCTTCTTCAACACCGCCCTCGGTCGCTGGTCGCTCAAGGGCCAGGGCTGGACCGGCTGCCAGGCCTGCCACATGGACGGCTACAGCGACAACGTCTCGTGGTTCTTCGCCCGCGGGCCGCGCCAGTCGACGAGCCTCGACGGCAGCTTCTCGAAGAAGGATCCGACCGATCAGCGCCTCTTCAACTGGAGCGCGATCTTCGACGAGGTCGCGGACTTCGAGGGCAACACCCGCGGCGTCTCCGGCGGCGTCGGCGCCATCGTGAAGGACAAGGCGCTCGACGTGGCGAACCGCATCGACACCGCCAACGTCGAGGGCAACAACCACGGCGGCCTCTTCGGCGGAGTCGAGGACGTGGCCGACACCAAGAACCCGCTCGGCCTCGCCGAGCCGAGCGTCCTCGACGACTGGGCCGACATCAAGGCCTACATCCAGGCGATCCGGCCCCCGCGCGCGGCGACCAACCTCGACGCGGCCAAGGTCGCGGCCGGCAAGGCGCTCTTCGCGTCCGACGGCTCGTGCCAGGGCTGCCACGGCGGCAACAAGTGGACGATCTCGACGCGCTTCCACGCGCCGAGCGTCGACAAGTCGGCGGGCCTCCTCACCACGGTGTGGGCGCCGCCCGCGGGCTTCCCGGCTGCGCTCCTGCCAGCGGCGACCCCCGCCAACCGCTTCATGCGCTTCCAGAACGGCAACGCCGCCGCGTTCGACCAGTTCCAGTGCATCCTGCGCCCGGTCGGCACGTTCGACAAATCCGACAACGTCACCGGCATCCTCGAGAAGCGTCAGGACATGACGACGGCCTCGCAGGGCAACCAGACCGATGGCAACGGCTTCAACCCGCCGTCGCTCTTCGGCACCGCGCTCGGCGCGCCGTACCTCCACGGCGGCCAGGCGGCCACGCTCGAGAGCCTCTTCTCGACGACGTTCGCGGCGCACTACCAGGCCCTCGCCCCGAACTTCCTCGCCGACGCCGACCCGGCGGTCCGCGCGCAGAAGGTCGACCAGCTGGTCCAGTACCTCCTCTCCATCGACGAGGGCACGGCGACCTTGGGCATCCCCAACGCGGGCGCGGGCGGAGGCAACTTCTGCGCGCCGTGACGTGATCCTCGGGCGCGCCGCCGCCGGGTGGCGCGACCGAGGGCGATGACGACCGCGCCGCGTTCACTCCCTGAAGTGCGACGCGGTCGCTTGGGCCCCCGCCCTCCAACCTGGAGGGCGGGGGTTTTTTCTGGGGCGCTCGACGGGAGGCCGCGACTCGACTAAGGAAATCGCCACCCCGGAGGTCTCCACGTGACCGTCTCGTCCACCCTCACGTCGCCGAAAGAAAACCGCCAGCTCGCCCCCGAGCTCCTCCTGCAAGTCCACGAGCTCATGGTGAAGGCGCGCGTCCTCGAGGAGCGCCTCATCACGATGTACAAGCAGGGCGACGGCTTCTTCTGGATCGGCGGCCCGGGCGAGGAGGCGTTCAACGTCCCCCTCGGGCTCCTCGTCCACAAGGGGCAAGGCCCGGAGTTCGACTACCTCCACCTCCACTACCGCTCGAGCGCCACCATGCTCGCGATGGGGGCGGACCCGGTCGACTCCCTCCGGCAGATGAAGAACACCGCGACCGACCCCTACTCGGGCGGCCGCAACTTCGTGAACCACTACTCGATCCGCAAGTGGAACGTCGTGCCGGTGTCGTCGCCGATCGAGGTCCAGTTCTCGATGGCGCCGGGCACCGCGCTCGCCAACAAGCGCTTCCCCGGCGGCAAGGGGATCACGATCGTGCAGGGCGGCGACGCCGGCACCGCCGAGGGCGACTTCGCGACGTGCCTCGTGTGGAGCTCGCGCAAGGGCGCCGAGCTCCCCGTGCTCATGGTCGTCACCAACAACCAGTGGGGCATCTCCACCGCGTACGACGGTCAGCACGGCGAGACCCGGGTGAGCGACCGCGGCAAGGCCTTCGGGATGATGACGCAGACGATCGACGGCAACGACCCCGAGAGCGCCTACTTCTCCCTCAAGGCGGCGATGGACTACGTGCGCACCGAGCGCCGGCCCTTCCTCCTCGAGGTCATGGTCTCGCGCCTCTACGGTCACTCGTCGGCCTCGGGCGCCAACTACGTGCGCGAGGAGGACGACTGCCTCGCCAAGACCGAGCAGAAGCTCGTCGAGCGCAAGCTCAAGACGCGGCAGGAGCTCGACGACTTCCGTGCAAAATACACGCAAGAGCTGCTGGCCGCGAGCAAGCGCGTGCGCGAGGAGCCGATGCCGAAGGGCGACGACATCTACCGGCACGTGTTCGCCACGAAGAACGTAGTCGGCCCGCAAGACGGCCGGAGCTGAGGGAGAACGAGCGACATGGCGACGATGGTCCAAGCGATCCGGCTGGCGCTCCACGTGGGCGAGGAGCGCCTCGGGGTGACCGACATCTTCGGCGAGGACGTGGGGCCGCCGCTCGGCGGCGTCTTCACCCAGACCCAGGGCCTCAAGACGGCGTGGAACACGCCGCTCGACGAGCGCGGCGTCGTGGGGATGGCGATGGGCCTCGCGCTCGCGGGGCAGCGCCCGGTCGGCGAGATCCAGTTCTGCGACTACGCCTTCAACACCATCGACCTCCTCAAGCTCGCCGGCGGCGTCTGCTGGTCGTCGTACGGCGACTTCAACTGCCCGATGGTGCTGATGACGCCGGTGGGCGCCGGCATCCGCGGCAGCATCTACCACTCGCACTCGTTCGACGCCCAGGCGTCGCGCCTGCCGGGGTGGAAGATCGTGATGCCGTCGAACCCGAAGGACGCCTACGGCCTCCTCCTTTCGGCGATCGTCGACCCCAACCCGGTGATGTACCTCGCCCCCAAGGCGCTCCTGCGCGTGAAGGCGCGGCCGGGCGAGGAGATCCCGGGGGAGCCCGGCGACGACAAGGCGCTGTCGAAGATGATCGACGCGCCCCTCGGCGACCGCTCCGCCTGGCGGCCCGACTGGCCGAAGGTCGAGGACCTCTTCGTGGAGATCGGCAAGGCGCGGGTCGCGCGCGTCGGCCGCCACGTCACCGTCGTCACCTACGGCCGCGACGTCAACGTCGCGGTCGCGGCCGCCGACGACCTCGCCAAGGACGGGGTGGACGTCGAGGTCATCGACCTCCGCAGCATCCACCCCTACGACTGGGACGCGATCAAGGCGAGCGTGAAGAAGACCAACCGCGTGCTCTTCCTCAACGAGGACACCGAGGTGACGAACTTCGGCGAGCACCTCCTCCGCCGCACCGTCGAGGAGCTCTTCTACGAGCTCCACGCGCCCCCGCGGCTGCACGCCGGCGCCCACATCCCCGGCATCGGCCTCGCCGACAACCTCGAGCACGCGAGCGTCCCCCAGAAGGACAGCGTGCTCGCGGTCCTGCGCGAGATCGTCGCCCACGTCCCCTGAGCGGTCTCGCTCGCGGCACGCATCGGTCCCGTCGCCCGCGGTGAACGCTGCGCGCGTACGAGCAACGGCGCGCCCGTGCGCCGCCGGCGCCACGAAGGCACCTCCTTGACCGAACCGCGAGAGAGCTCTCCGTGAAGCTAGGCGGGGAACGGCGGCGTGTTCGCGTAGACGTAGTCGATCGGGAGATCGTGGAACTGCGCGAAGAGCCACCGCGTGACCACCCGGAAGATCCGGCGGTCGTCGGCCGCGAGGGGCGCGCCGTCGTCCCAGCTCGCGGCGTCCACGGACTCTGGCGTGAAGGGCGCCCACTTGAAGAGCGACGCCCGAATCCTGC
>JAEUKG010000718.1 GCA_016794325.1 Myxococcales bacterium
GATCGGTGTACCCGCGATCGGCAGGATGGCACGTCGCACATTGGGTCTTCTGGGACGAGAAGATGACCTTGCCGCGTTCCTCTTGCTCCGTGAGGGCGCGCTTCGCCCGCGGCGGCGGGACGAGCCCCTCGCGGACGAACTGCGCGATCGGATTGGCGCGCGCGGCGAGGGTCTGTCCGTCCGTTCGGAGCAGCTCGCTCCGGTGCAGGCCGAAGCCGGCTCGAATGCGCTCGACGAGCGAGGGGCTCTCGCCGTGCCAACCATAAGGGCCCAGGGCGTCGACGCGTCCGGCGAGCATGGGCGTCTGCCGCGCATAACCGAAGAGCTGGGCTTCGTCGGCGCTGCCGCCGAAGCGCGGGAGCGAGAGGGACGGACCCGCGAGGAAGTTGGCGTCGTTCGGTCCGCCATTTTTGTTCGGCTGCTCCCGCCAGACGTGCCCGTCGTCGCGTCCCTCGGGGTGACACCCCGCGCACGCCATCGCTTCGCTGACGACAGGCTCGGTCGCGTCGAAGTAGAGGCGACGTCCGATGGCCAGCGCCTCGGGCCTGGGCTCGACGGCGAGCGCCGCATGAGCAAACGGCCCCCAGGGCGACAGCTTCTCGTGAAAGGCGCCTTCGGCGACGTACGTGACCTCTTTGCGCAAGGCTCGCTCGCCGTCGGGCGTGAGACGGACGGCGACGAGGTTGTCCGTCGTGCGGCAATACACCCAGGCCACGTCCTCGTCCTCGGAGAGCGCGACGCCGGTGGGCGCCCCGCAGCGCGGCGGCATCTGGATCTTCGTGGGGTCCGTCGGGAAGAGCCCGCCGAGCCGGTAGTAGCGGTTCGTGACGAGCCCCGGGCTGACGGAGAGCGCGTCGAGCTCGGCGAGCAGCGCCTGCCCCTCCGAGGCGACGAGGAGGTGGTGCGTCTTCTTGCGGTAGATCATGGCGCGCGGCTGCTGCCACCGGGCCGCGTCGCTCTCGGCTCGCATCCCGCTGGCGTCGGCGAGCCAGGGCATCCGGCTCATGTCGTCGGTCGTGAAGGTGCCCATCGGCCTGCCCTTGCGCGCGGGCGCCAGCGGGCGGCTCGTCGCCGTGACCAGGACGTCGACCGTCGGGTTTCCTTGCCAACCCCAGAAGGCCCCGAGCGCGTGCCGCGCGACGAAGAGGCGCCGACCGTCCGGGGCGAGCGTGGCGGCGTAGCCGAGGGAAGCCGAGATGGTCTCACCCGCCAGGGTCTCCGCGGGGTCGGGCGGCAGCGGGGCGCGAGCGACCGACGGCTCCGCTCCGTCCTGAATGACAGTTATGTCAGCACCGACCAGGTGGGACACCCAGACCGTTCGCCCGTCGGCCGAGACGGCGACCCCGCGGGGCTCCCGCGCGACGTCGACGGACCAGACGACCTTCTTCGCCGCCAGATCGATCTTCAAGACCTTGTGTGTCCACGCGCTCGAGACGTAGGCCGACGCGCCGTCGGGCGAGACCGCGAGCCCCCATGCGTCGGGCGGGAGGTCGACCCGGGCGAGCTCGGAGAGCTCACCGGCGCGCAAGACGAGCAAGAGCCCCGGATCACGCACGGTGACAAGCACCACGTCGCCGAGGGACAGAACCTGGGCCGGTCGACCGGGCAGCTTCACCGAAGTCTCGGTCGCGGCGACGTCCACCGCCGCCGCGGGCGGATCGGCGAACGGCGGCGGGTCGGTGAGCTCACGCGTGAGGCTGATTCGGCGGAGCAGGCCGCTGTCCTCGTCGGCGAGGTAGAGCGCCGCCTCGGCCTCGCT
>JAEUKG010000753.1 GCA_016794325.1 Myxococcales bacterium
GGGCTCTCGCGCCGGCACGACGGCCTCTCGCTCGGCGGCGACGCGCTCTTCGTCGCCGAAGGCGCGCCGCCGCGGCGGGTGGGGCGGAGCCCGCGGGTGGGCGTCGCCTACGCCGGAGCGATGGCGGAGCTGCCGTGGCGCTTCTTCGACGCCGCGAGCCCGCACGTCTCGAGGCCGGCGCGGGGGGCCGTCGGCCTCGGGCTCACGGCAGCCGAAACACCACGACCCGCGCGCGCCCGCCGCCCCCGCTGACGTCGACCGAGGCGCGCTCGCCGCGCCTCAGGCACGCGAGCCCGTCCTCGGGCAGGAGCCCCCGCGAGCCCCGCGCGCGCGCCGCCGCGACGGCGACCTCCACCGGCTCGTCGGACGCGTACGCGACGCGCACGCAGACGTCGCGCTCCGGCGCGGGGAGGTCGCGGCGAGCGCGGCCGTCCACGAGCGTGAGCTCGGCGCGGTCCCACTCCCGCGAGCCCGCAGGGGCCTCGGCGGCGAGCTCGGCGAGCTCGACGAGGGCCGGCACGGCGCTCGCCGCGGGGCCGGCGTCGACCGCGCTCGTGGGGGAGCTCGCCACGGGCGACGGCCGCGCCGCGCCGGGGGCCTTCTGCTGACCGCAGGCGGCGAACGCCACGAGCAGCAGCGCCGCCGATCCACGAGACGCGCGAAGGTGGAGCGTCAACGCTCAGGCGCGGGGCATCTGGGCGATCTGCGACTGCGGCTTCGACGGCCGGTCTTCGATCGCGTCCATGCGGCAGCTGCCCTGGAACTCGACGCCGCGGTCGATGAAGAGCGACGGCGAGTGGATGTTGCCGACGAGCTTGCCGGGAGCGTGGAGCTCGAGCGACGTCTTCGCCCGGATGTTGCCGTGGACGATCCCGCCCTTCACGATGACGGTCGCGACGTCGATCTCGGCGTGGACCTCGGCGCCCTCGCCGATGATGAGCGTGTCGTCGCTCTTGATCTCGCCCTTGAACACGCCGTCGATGCGGACCCGCCCCTCGAAGTGGAGCTTGCCTTCGAAGCGGGTGCCCTTGCCGAGCAGCGCGGTGATTTCGGTCGCGGAGAGGGGCGCATCCATGGGCGCGTAAATAGCAACGAGCCCGGGCGCTGTCGAGCGACCCGGGCTCTTCGCGGTCACGCCGGCCAGGCCGGCGGGCGCCTCAGAACGACCCGATCATCGGGCCGCGGCGGTTCTTCGCGCGGACGACGCCGCCTTCGCCCTTGTCCTTCTGGACGACCTCTTTGACGAAGTTGTCGATGTTGAAGTTCGCGCCGAGGTAGACGCGGGTGTCCTGGTACCGGTTGAAGAACGGGTTCCCGTAGGTGCCGTCCTCGTTCAGGATGTTGCGGAACATGTAGTAGCCGACCTCGGCGGTCAGCCAGCCGTTCGCGTTGTAGTCGAGCCAGGCGCTGAAATACATGCTCTGCCGGACCTTGGTGCGGTCGGAGAGGCGCGTCGCCGTCACCGGCTGCCCGCTCGCGTCGACGGTCGCGTCGTCCTTGAACGTGTACGCGAACTGGTGCGAGCCGAGGAGGAAGAGCGCCGGGCTCCACTTGCCCCACTCGCCGGCCACGATGGTCGACCAGCTGATGATGTCGGAGGCGTTCGCCGTGCCCGAGAGCTGGCCGTCGCAGCCGTTGCCACCGCCCGCACACTTGTACTGATAGAGATGACCGCTCCCCGTGCGCTGCCCCTCGAGGCTGGCGATGATCGAGTCCGCGGTCTGCGGGTTGGAGCGCCGGATCGCGTCCTTCTGCGCGTCGCTCAGCGGCTCGCCGTCCTTGTCGGGACGCACCTCGGGGGTCGTGTTGCCGTACACCGGGTGCGAGTAAGAGACGCTGCCGATGACGTCGATCTCGCCGCCGAGGACGTGCTCGAAGCCCTTCACCGCCTGGACCACGACGCCGGGCGAGAAGTACATCGTGCGCGCCCGCGACTCGGGCGAGACCGGGAGCGCGACCTGCGCGCCGGCGAGCAGCTTGACGCCGACCTTCGGGATGGCCGGGATGCCGCGGTAGAAGAGCTGGACCGTCGCGTCGCTGAAGCGCGGCTCGTAGCGCGTCTGGGTGGTGTCGCTGTTCGTGAACTCGTAGTTGAAGACGAGGCGGCCGCGGAGCTGGAAGTCCTTGTTGATCGCGTAGCGCGGGAGCATGAACGCGCTGAACTCGGCGGTCGGGTTGTAGTCCTGGGTTTGCCCCTGGAACACGGTGCCCGTGTACATGCTCGACTGGACGAAGAGCTGCGTGCCCGCGAAGGGACGCGGCTTCTCCGCCTTGGCCGGCTCGGTGGGGGCCGTTTGCGGCTGATCCGTGGTCGGGTTGCCGGTCGAGAGCGAGACCGAGGGCCCCGAGGGCGCCGTCGGCGTCGCGTCGGGAGCAGGCTCGGTCGCGGGCGGCGTCGGCTGCGCGGGCGTGGTCGGCGGCGTCTCCGGCTGGGCCGGGGGCGGGTTGTCCTGCGCCATCGCGGTGGTGGCGGCGAGGAGGGTGCCGAGCAAGGCGGCAACGGACAGAGCTGTCTTCTTCATGGATCGTGCTGCTCCCAAACGAACCGGACTTCGGACTTACGAGCCGCCCCAGGCCGAGAGAGACCTCGGGACGCCCGCGACAGAAGCAAAGTTGGTGCCCAGCGAGTGCTTATGTAACCTTCGAGAATAACTTCGGAAAAAAGCGCACCCGGAACACGCGTCACGATGCTAACGGCGGCGGGTGGGTGCGGGTGCTCCATCCGGCACGCAAGTGGCCCCCCAGAGCGGCGGCGACGTCGGAATAGTCGCGGGAGCGCCGCCGCGCAAGCGGAGAAAGGTCGGCCGGAGGCAGAAGCCGGCGGCTCGTCCTCGGGCTAGCGCCGTAGGGGTCTTCCCCGGGTGTCGGGGAGGGGCGCGAGCGCGGGAGCGACGTCCCCGGCCGGCGCGCGTCGGTTCGTGAAGAACTTCCGTAAGTACGGTAACTTGCGTCCTGTCTGGAAGGAGCTTGGTGAAGAAGAACCTTGATGCTCTACTTGAGGGCATGGGCAGAAACCTCGGTCTCTTCTCCGGCTTGGTCGTCTTGATGTTCTCCGCGAACGTTGCCGCTCAGGGCGGCACGAAGGGCCCCACGGCCGCGCCGCCGCAGCCGCCGCCGCCTGGCGCCGCCGCTGCGCCGGCACCCGGTGGACCGACCGACCCTGGCGCGCCTGGGCCCGCGGCGGACGACAAGACGCCGAAGAAGCCCGTCGTCGCCGCGACGGGGTACGGGTGGGGCGACCCCAAGCCCAAGAAGGGCGCTCCGTTCCGCCCCGTCGCGCGCCGCGCCGCGGGGCCGGTCGCCACGCTGCCGGGCTTCGAGATGCTCCCCGACGGCGGCTCGCGCCTCTTCGTCGACCTCAGCCAGAACGTCCCCGTGGAGGAGCGCAAGGCCGCCGGCTCGGTGACGTACGTGCTGAAGGGCGCGCACCTCGAGCACCGCAACAACGCGAACGCCCTCGTCACCGTGCACTTCAACACGCCCGTGTGGCGCGCCAAGCTCGTGCCGAGCGGAGCCGATCTCTTGTTCATCGTCGAGATGCGAGGGCAGGGCGCGCAGGGCGCGATGAAGATGAACCCGGGCGCCTCCGGCGTGACGCGCCTCACGGTGGACTTCGCCAAGGGCGACTACTTGAACGGCGGCGTGGGGCCGAGCGACGAGGACACGCAGAAGCTGATGACCGGCAAGACCGGGAACTGACCGCGCGAGACATCGCCTCGCGTCTTCGGTAAGACGGGCAGGGTGAGGAGGCGTCCCGCTGGCCCCCGCGCGCTCGCCGCGCTCGTCGCGCTCGCGGCCTTCGGGTCGTCGTCGGCGCGCGCCGACGCCGCGCCCGCCGAGGCGCGCCCCGTCGCGGAGGTCACGCAGCTCGACGAGGCGACCGCCCGCGCCGACGAGGTCTCGTTCGACGCCCGCTCGCAGAAGCTCACCCTCCGCGGAAACGTGCGCGTCGACGCCTCGCCGTTCCACCTCCGCTCGGAGGCGATCGAGGCCGAGCGCACCGATCACGGCCTCGAGATCGTCGGCGACTCGCGGGTCGCGTTCTGCCCCTGCCTCGGCACCCCGCTCGCGATCCACGTCGCCGGCGCCACCGTCGCCCCGCCCGGGGATCTCTTCCTCGATCGGCCGACGCTCGAGGTGTTCGGTCTCCCCGTGCTGTGGCTCCCCAAGTTCTGGCTCCGGTCGCCGGCGCGCGTCGGGCTGCTCCCTCCGACCGTCGCCTACCGCGGCAACGACGGCGTGCTCCTGGGCGGCGGGCTCCACGTGCCCTGGAGCTCGCGGCCCGAGCCGCGGCGGCCGTGGCCCGATCCCGAGACGCCGCCCGATCGCGTCTTGTCGGTCCGGGGGGCGGGCTACCTGAAGGGCGGCGCGCGCACCGAGGCGACCTTCCAGACGGATCGCTCCGTCAGCCGCGTCACCTGGGACTATCTCGACGAGCACGGTCTGGCGCTCGAGTCGCGCGGGAGCGCAGCCCTCGAGCCCGCCCGCGTCGCCTGGGATCTCGACGCCCTGCGCGGCGCTCGCGCGGTCCGAGCGACGAGCGCGCTCACGGTGGCCGCGGCCCCGTACGATCGCGGCGCGGTCGAGGTCTCGGCCTCGGGCGCCGACCTCACCGCGGCGACCGCCGTCCACCTCGCGTCGGCCCGCGGCGCCGCCGGCGGCACCGCCGTCGCCGGCGGCCCCGACGTCACCCTCCGCCGCAGCCGATCGCGGGGGCCGATCGCCTACGACGCGACCGTCGACGGCGGCACCTACCACCTGCCGGTGCCGGCCGGCGACGCCGCGCGCGCGCTCTCGTTCGCGCGCGCCGAGATCGGCGCCGACGCCTCGGGCGCCCTCGGCCCCACCGTCGCCCGTGCGTCGGCGCGGGGCGCGGCCGCGGCCGCGAGCGACGGCCAGGCGTCCGGAGTCGACCGCGCGATCGCGGTGCGGAGCGAGCTCGGCGTCCCCGTCGGCCGAGCGCTCACGGGCGGCCCCGACCCTTGGCTCCACCGCGTCGAGCCGTCGCTCGCCGCGGGCGCGATCGCCGCGAGCGAGTCGGGACTGTTCGGACCGGGATTCACCCGCGGCTCGCCGGTGGAGGGAGGGGCCGGCGTCGTCGACGGCGGGATCGCGACCGAGATCGGGCGCCACGCCCACCGCGACGGCCTCGCGGTCGAGGCGCGCGCCGGCGGCCTGCTCGCGCGCGGGGGGGCGACGCCGGCGCTGCGCGGCCGCGCCACGCTCGGCGTGCGCCTCGCGCGCCTGTCGCTCGACGGAGGCGCGCTCACGCGAGGGCAGGGCGCGAGCGGCGGCGGCGCCGCGCTCGTCGCGCGAGGCCGCCTCGGCACCGAGGGCGGCTTCGCGATCGGGGCGCGTTTCTCGGCGCGGTCGGGGCTCGACCCGGTCGCGGCGCGCGCGCTCGCCGATCCGTCGAGCGAGCCTCGGGTCGGCTTCGTCGCCCGCGAGGGCGCGACGGCGGGCCTGCTCCTCCAGGCCCCCGTCGGCGGCGCGCTCTTCAGCGGGGGGCTCGACGCGGACGTCACGACCCGCGCCCTCGTCGCGGCGCGCGGCGGCGTGCTCCTGCGCGACGGGTGCGGTTGCATCGCGGTCTCCGCGCTCGTCACCCAGCGCGTCGGGCGTGAGGGCATCGACGCGATGCTCGTCCTCGACCTCGACGCGCGCGCGGGTCGAAAGTGATTATCAAGACGATTACCTAGCAGTTCTCGCTATTTGCTTGCAGTGGAGCGCGCGCGTGCGCATGCTTTGCGCCTCCCTCAAGCACAAGGAGCGGCCATGAAGGGCGACGCCAAGGTCATCGACCTCCTCAACGAGATCCTCACGATGGAGCTCACCGCCATCAACCAGTACTTCCTCCACGCGAAGATGTGCCGCAACTGGGGGTACCAGCCGCTCGCCGAGTACATCCGCAAGGAGTCGATCGACGAGATGAAGCACGCCGACGAGCTCATCGAGCGCGTGCTCTACCTCGAGGGGCTGCCCAACGTGCAGCGCATCGGCAAGATCAACGTGGGGCAGACCGTGGTCGAGATGCTGAAGAACGACTACGCGCTCGAGCAGGTGGCGATCCCGCTCCTCAACAAGTCGATCCAGACGTGCCGCGACGTCGGCGACAACGGCACCGAGGCGCTCCTCACCAAGATCCTCACGTCGGAGGAGGAGCACGCCGACTGGCTCGAGGCCCAGCTCGAGCTGGTCAAGCAGGTCGGCGAGGCGAACTACCTCGCCCAGCAGATCCGCTCCTGAGCGCCACGGCGGCCTCGGCGAAACCGCTCGCGTCGCGTATCCTCGAGGCGAGGAGGCGTCCGATGCGTCGTGCCGTCATCGCGTGCTCGTGGGTCGTGCTCTCCACGCTCGCTCCGTGCGTCGCCCGCGCGGACGGCCCGTGCCCGCCTTCGCCCAGCCCGGCGCCGGTGCGCGCGGCCGCCGCCGAGCCGGCCGTCGAGAGCCCCGTCGCCAAGGCCCGGGAGCTCCTCGGCCGCGCGAAGCTGCTCGACGAGGAGGCGCTGGTCGACGAGCGCGTCGCCGCCGATCTCGACAAGCGCCTGCCGTCCCTCCGCGACGCGGCCAAGGCCGCGCGCGAGGCCGCGGAGCG
>JAEUKG010000754.1 GCA_016794325.1 Myxococcales bacterium
GCGCCGCGGTCGCGACCGCGCTCTTCGCGGCCACGCCGTGGTCGGTGTGGCTCGGGGTGTCCACCGTCCCCGAGGCGCTCACCGCCGGCCTCGTGGCCGCGGGGGCCCCGCTCGCGCTCGCCGACGAGTCCACCCGCGGGCGGCGCCTCGTGGGCGCAGCGTGCATCCTCCTCGCGACCCTCTCGCGCTACGAGGCGTGGCCCGTGGCCGCGGCCGCGGCCGGCATCCTCGCCTTCCGCGCGGCTACCGGGCGCGCCCGCGCCGCCGACGTCGTGCCCGCCGTCGCGGCGATGCTCGCGGGGCCGGTCGCGTGGATGGCGTGGAACGCGCACGCCCACGGCGGCGATCCGCTCCACTTCGTGGCCCGCGTCACCCGCTTCCGCCAGACCTCGGGGCAGGCGTCGATCCCCTTCGGCGAGAAGCTCCTCGTGTACCCGCGCGCGCTCGTGATCGAGGCGCCGGAGGTGGCGCTCCTCGCGTGCTCGACGTTCGGCGCGCTCGCCTCCGGCCGCCTCCGCGAGCGCGTGGCCCCGCTCGCGGCGGTGATGGGCGCGGTCGCGCTCTTCCTCCTCTTCGGGGTCGCGCGCGACGGGGCGCCGACCCACCACCCCGCGCGGGCCCTGGTCGTGCTCTTCCCGCTCGCGGCGATCGCCGGCACCGAGGTCGCGGCGACCACGATCGGGCGCGCCGGCGCGCGCGCGAAGGCCGCGCTCCTCCTCGCCGCGGTCATCGCGCTCTCCATCGTGTGGCCGCGCGCGTGGCGCACGCCGCCCGGCACCGACCTCGCGAACGACCGCAGCCCCCAGGTCGCGATGGGGCTCGAGCTCCGCGCGCGCGGCGGCGCGGAGCGCTACCGCGTCACCCCCTGCGCGTTCGAGCACTTCGCGCTCATCGCTGCGCTCGGCGCCCCCGAGCGCGTCGAGGTCGTCAAGCCCGAGAAGACGGCGACGGCGCCCCCACCGTCACCGGTGGACGCGCCGTGCCCGCGCCTCGAGAGCCTCTGACTCCGCCCTACGGCGCGAGCGACTCGCAGACGCCTTCGTACGCGGTCCCCGCGAAGGGCCCGCCCGCCGGGTACACGCCCGACGGGTACACGAAGACGGCGCTCGTCGCGCACTTCAGCGTCGTCTGATCGCAGACGCCGCTCTGGCAAGACGCGTTGTACGCGCTGCCCGAGGCGCACTCTTGCCCGGTGGCGATGAGGCCGACGCACTGCTTGGTGTTGGTGTCGCACGCGGCGCCGCTGCTGCGGTACGAGCACTCGTCGTTGGCCGCGTTCTGGGCGGTGGGGCTGCAGGTGGCGGCGGCCGCCTTGATCGCCACGCACTTGGTGGTGGCGAGATCGCAGTAGTTGCCCGGCGCGCAGTCGAGGGTCGACTCGCACGTCGCGCCCGCGGCCGCCTTGCCCTTCAGGGCCGCGAAGCACGCGTCGGTGGCCGCCTTGTAGTCGGCCGCGTTGTTCGCCCCGCACTTGAGCTGCTGGATGCGCCCGAGGCACTCCTGCCCCTTGAGCGGATCGAACGTGTACTTGGACGGATCGGGGCTGTCCGGCAGGCCGGTGAGCGAATACTCGAACCCGTAGGTCTTGAAGCGAGTCCGGCACACGGTCGCGTCGAACTTGCCAGCGTCCGAAGCGCCGGCGTCCGCGGCCGCGCAGCAGTTCCCGATGATCGTGCACAGCTCGTTCGCCATCTGATCGCGGAACGACGTGATGGTCGGGATGGGCGCGTCGGTCGTGAAGCCGGCGTCGCTCGCGTCGCCGCCGCCTCCGCCGTCGGGCGAGCCGGTATCACCACCCGTGGTCGCGTCGAGCGGAGTGCCGCTGTCCACCCCCGCCACGGTCGTGTCGGACGAGCAGCCGGAGAGCACCCCCGCCGCGCCGAGCGACCCCACCGCGACCGAACCGAGAACCCAGACCAACCACCTTCGCATCGTTGCCTCCTGAAGCAATGTTTCCCCGTTAAGCTCTGTTCAAGTTGGCACGAGGAGGCCCATCGAGCAAAGTTCTCGCGCCAGGGCGAGCATGTCCGACAGGGTCTCCTCCTTCGGTACGTTGTAGAGACGCGACGCCTCTTCAGCGACCTGTCCCACCGAGCGCCCGTCGGCCGAGCGCCGCCACAAAAGCGCTCCCGTCGCGTTCAGACCGAAGTATTCCCCGCGACCGAGGTCGAGGAGCACGAGCTCCCCGTCGAACTCGCGGGCGAAGACCTGCTCGCCTGCGCGCAGCGCAGTATTTTCGTCGATGTGTCGGCTCACGGGCGTTTCACCCATCACGGTAGCGGAAACGGTTGGTTGCGCCCAGGCCCGAGGGCGATCATCGCGCGCACCGCCTCCGCCGCGTCCCTGGCGGACTCGAGGCGCCGCGGGCGGCAGAGCTCGGCGACGAGGCCGCGCCGCGCGAGGGCTTCGAGCTGGTCGAGCTCCTGCGTGTGGCGCTCCACCGACTCGGTCGGGAAGCGCGGAACGCAAGGCACCAGCGCGGCGAGGACGCCGAGGCCTCGCAGCGGCTTCACGGCGGGCGCGTCCCCGCCGAAGCGGAGCGCGAGCACGGCCGCGAGCGGCGCCGGCGCGCGCGCGACCTTGGCCGACGGGACGAGCCACTTCCCCTCCCAGTTGACGACGTCGCGGGCCCCGAGGCCCGTCGCCGCGAGCGCGGCGTCGTCGAGCGAGAACGCCTCCTCCGACGGCGCCACGAGGACGGGCGCGTCGGCGTCGAGCGGCACCTCGATCGCCGCCATGTCGTCGGCGAGGAGCTCGCCGCCCGCGCCCACGAGCATCGCCGCGATCGTCGACTTCCCGGCCCCGCTCGGGCCGACGCACACGACCGCCCGCCCGTCGATCGCGACCGCCGAGCCGTGGAGGGTGAGGCGCCCTTGGAGGTGACGCACGAGCGCGCGCACGACGCCGCGCTCGATC
>JAEUKG010000759.1 GCA_016794325.1 Myxococcales bacterium
GTAGGCTGGTGACTGTGCGCTGGACGCTGCGCGCCCCGAGACTCCACGCGGCCCTCGCCGCCGTGGCCATCGCCCTCGCAGCCGCTCCGGCGGTGGCCGCGGGCGACGACGCCGCGGTCTCGTCGGCCGTGCAGACGATCATGAACGAGGAGTACCCGGGCAACCTCGGCCCGGCGAAGAAGAAGCTGCAAGAGCAACTCTCGAACTGCCTGAAGAAGGGCTGCAGCGGCCCCGTCAAGGCGCAGGTATATATCTCGCTCGGGATGGTCAACTCCCAGCTCGGCCAGGCCGACGAGGCCAAGTCGAGCTTCCAGAACGCGCTGTCGGCGGATCCCGGCGCGAAGCTCCCCTCGAGCGGCATCACCCCGAACATCCGCAACCAGTGGGAGGAGGTCGCCAAGGCGAAGGCGCCCGCCGCTCCCGCCGGCGGCGGCGACGACACGCCGCCCCCCGCCGGCAGCGAAGATCCTCCGGCCGCCGGCAAGGCGCCGCCGGGGTGGAAGAGCGCCGAGGCGTTCAAATACGCGTTCGAGGGGCTCCAGGCCGCCGAGGCCAACAAGCTCGACGAGTGCGCCGAGAAGGACAAGCAGTCGCTGAAGCTGGAGGAGCAGCCGCGCACGCGCTTGCACCTCGCCTCGTGCGAGGCGCGCGCGGGCAAGCTCGTCGACGCCCTGCGCGACGCGCAGCAAGCGCTGAAGATCGGCCTCGACCGCCAGGACGCCGCCCTCACGAAGGTGGCGCGCACGCGCGTCAAGGAGCTCCTCGAGCGGATCCCGCACGTCACGTTCGTGCCGCCCGCCGGCGTCACCGACCTCGCGGTGAAGTTCGACGACCGCCCGGTGCCCACCGAAGCGCTGACGAAGAAGTTCTCGATCGACCCCGGCAAGCACACCGTCGTCGCCGAGGGCACCGTCAACGGCTTCTCGTCGAGCTTCCAAGAGGAGATCGACGTCAAGGAGCGCGAGCTCGTCACGGTGCGCATCACGCTCAAGCCGCAGACGTCCGGAGGCGCGGTCACCGAAGGCCAGATCAAGTGCATGCTGGCGGCGAAGTCGCAGGAGGAGGTGCAGAAGTGCCTCCCCCAGAGCCAGAAGAACCTCGTCATCCGGCTCGGCACCGACGTCAGCGCGTACACCGACACCAACCACGTCAACGTCTTCTCGCCCGGGATCAACGCGTCGGTCGTGTCGCCCACCGCGGGGTGGAACGCCGGCGGCCACTACATCCTCGACGTCGTCAGCGCGGCCTCGCCCGACATCGTCTCCACCGCCTCGCCGCCGTTCAACGAGTCCCGCCACGCCGGCGGCATCTCCGGCGGCTACAAGCCCGGCCTCTACGGCGCCCAAGCCAACGCGAACGTGTCGCGCGAGCCCGACTATCTGTCGTTGTCGGCGGGCCTCGCGGTCACCGCCGATCTCAACGACAAGCTGATCACGCCGCGGGTCGCCTACTCCTTCAGCCACGACACCATCGGGCGCGGCCCCAACAACCCGCTCGGCGACATCACGCCGCTCAAGGGCACGCTGAACACCCACGGCGTCGACATCGGCGTCACGTTCGTCCTCTCGCCGACGTCGATCATCCTCGTGGGCGCGAGCCTCGGCTTCGAGCGCGGCGACCAGTCCAAGCCGTACCGGTACGTCCCGATGTTCGACCCCGTCGGCGTGGCGCCCTTCATCCCCGCCGGAGCCACCGTCGACCTCGTCAACCGCACGCGCCTCCCGGTCCGCCCGCTCGAGCAGCTCCCGACCGAGAAAGACCGCTACGCCCTCGGCGCGCGCTACAACAAGCGCATCGGCAGCGCGACCCTCCGCATCGAGGAGCGCCTCTACTACGACTCCTGGCAGACCAAGGCGAGCTCGACCGACGCGCGCTACATGGTGGATCTGTCGCAGCGCTTGCGGGTTTGGCCCCACCTGCGCATGCACGTGCAGTCTGCATCTAATTTCTACCAGCTCGCGTATTCGGCCGTCAAAGACCCTCGGACGGGGGAGCTCATCCTCCCCACCTACCGCTCCGGCGACCGAGAGCTCGCCCCGCTCGTCACCGTCACCGCCGGCGGCGGCACCCGCATCGGGCTCGGCCCGGCCGAGGGAGATCCCCAGTTCGGCATCCAGGTCGTGGGTGACGTCATGTACTCCCGGTTCTTCAACACCCTCTTCGTGACGACTCGCACCGGCGTCTACGGCACGGTAGCATTCGACGTGGAGTTCTGAAGTCGTGCGTCCGCGGTCCACTCCCAAGCCCAACCCCGCCGCCGCGTCGAGGATCACCGCGAAGCTCTGCGGCGTGGCGTGCGCCATCGCGTTCGGTAGCTTCGCGGTGTCGTGCGGGCTCGACCCCGTCCACGACGGCGCGGTGAAGGCCCTCGGCGACGAGGACCCCAACATCCCGCCGGGCCCGTATCACCGCCAGGGGCAGCCGTGCAACGTCTGCCACGACGTCCAGGGCCCCGCCGACAGCAAGTTCGCCCTCTCGGGCACCATCTTCTGGGGCCCGACGAACAACATCGGCGTCGACCAAGCCTTCGTCCGCATCGTCGACGCCAACGGCGCGAAGAAGTGCTTCGTCACCAACTGCAAGGGCAACTTCTTCGCGCGGCCGGAGCAGGTGCCGAAGCTCACGTTCCCGATCCTCGTTTCGGTCGAGAAGCCGCCCGCCTATCGCGCGATGACGGGCCGCATCGGTCGCGAGCGCGCGTGCAGCAACTGCCACAAGAACCCGCGCTTCTTCGACTCGCCGGGTCAGGTGCGCCTCGTCAACTCGGAGGCCGAGGTCCCGGCCGACGCCAAGGCCGCCGCCAAGGCGTGCCCGCCGCCGGGCGATCCCCCGCTGCTCCGCTGCCCGGAGGACCAAGAATGATGCTCCGCCGGCTCTTCGTGGGCTCGCTCGTGCTCGCCGCCGGGATCGCCGCCCTCGGCGGCTCGACCTCCTGCGCCTCCGCGCCCGACAACCAGCGCATCACGATCGTGGTCGCGCCGAACTACGACATCTACAAGGCGCAGATCGACACGTTCCTCAACAAGCGCTGCGGCACGCTCGACTGCCACGGTCAGCAGGGGCGCGCGCTGCGCCTCTACGGATACCGAGGGTTCCGCCTCTACAACGTCGACGCCGGGCTCATCTCGGGCGTCCAGCAGACCACCGAGTCGGAGATCCGCGCGAATTTCGACGCGATCATCTCGCTCGAGCCCGAAGAGATGAGCCGCGTCATCGCCGAGGCCGGCGAGAACCCCGACCGGTTGCTCTTCTTGCGCAAGGCGCAGAACATCGAGCGCCACAAGGGCGGTCCCTCGCTCGCGTCCGACGACGACGGCTACAAGTGCATCACCGCCTGGCTGCGCGCGGATCCGCGCGGCGGCACCTTGAGCCCGGCGGCGCTCGCGAGCTGCGAGAAGGCCGCGAAGCTCCCCTGACCGCGTGGGCGAGCGGCCCGACCGCGAGCGGCGCTCGGCTCGGTCCCGGGGCGCCGGCCCGCGGTACGTGTGCGCGTCGTCGATCCGTGCGTGCCTGCGCGAACACGCGCGGGTCCACTTCGTGGACGGGAGAGCGCACAAAAGCAGAACGCCCCCGCGCGTGAGCGCAGGGGCGTCTTGCGAGCGAGCTCTCGTGGTTACGAGAGGAGGACGCGGGTGACACCCGCGAGGCTGGGGACACGCGCGAAGTTCAAGACCTCGCGGGCGTCGCCCTTCGCGACCGCGTAGAGCAGCGCCGCGACGGCTTCGTTCTCCGTCTGAACGCTGGTCTTGCCCGGCACGTTGGCGCCGGTCTCCGCGCTCCAACCCGTCGCCGCGCCCGGCTGCAGGTCGCCGAACCACCCCGTCTTGAGGTAGCCGTTGCCGAACACGTAGATGTTGTTGGAGTTGCCCGGCGAGCCGTCGGGCCAGCCGCCGCGCGTGAACGCCTGCTTCGGCGTGTCACCCGCGATCGAGAAGCCGAGGCTCTCGGCGAGGGACTTGGAGCCGCCGGCCGGATCCTGGATCGTGGCCGCCTTCTTCATCATCGCGTCGAAGATGGTGCCGAGCTGCTGCGCGCGCGTCGCGACGGGGGCGTCGCCGCCCGCGAAGGCGCCGTGCGGGTCGTCGAACATGAAGGGTACGATGACCATGTTCGTCAGCCCGAGCTTGAACGCGTTCAGGCCGATGATGACCGACTTCGCGATGTTCTGGACGTTGGTCGGGACCGCGCCGGTGACGCCGAACTCCGTGAGATCCGCCGCCGAGGGGCGGAGCTGATCGGAGAGGTTCTTCCCGAGGAGGTTGACCGCGACCTTCGACACGCCGAGCTGCTTGATGTTGGTCGAGCGACCGGCGGCGGCGTTGAGGCCGAGGAAGGCCTTGTAGTAGGCC
This sequence comes from Myxococcales bacterium, assembly GCA_016794325.1. GTDB lineage: Bacteria > Myxococcota_A > Polyangia > Polyangiales > Polyangiaceae > SXNL01. Next base: position 4,350 of record JAEUKG010000759.1, read on the forward strand.
TCGTGGAGCGACGCGTCTTCCGGCTTCTGCAGGATGGCCTTGGAGGCCGCGCTGTTGAAGAGGTCGACCATGCCGTCCGGAGTCGCGACCGACGCGACCGCGGGAGCGCCGGGAGCCGCGCCGTACGACGCGTTACCGATCTGGATGACCGGGAGCAGCGACGAGTCGGCGAGGCCGATGGCGGCCACGGAGGCGAGGAGGTCCACGCCGGCGCTCGCGAGGAGCGCGGGCGCCCCGGCCTGCTTCTGCGCCGCCTTCACCTTCTCCTGAAGCGCAGCGACGCCCGCGCGGAGCG
>JAEUKG010000800.1 GCA_016794325.1 Myxococcales bacterium
GCGACCCCAGACGCTTGAGATCCAGCGTACTTGAGCCACACCATTCCGCCGTCCCCGAAGCTCGGATCCAGCGTTCCTGGTGCTCCTCCGTCGCCGCACGAGGACGGCACCGCGCCGTCGGCGTCGCCGCCATCGGGGAGGGCGCTGCCGTCACCGCCCGAGGGCGAGTCGGTCGAGCCGGACTCGCCCGCGCCACCGTCGCAGGTCGGCCCCGCACAGCTGGGCGTACCACCAGTGTCGTCGGTGCCGCACGCTGCCACGAGCGCCACTGCCGCGCCGAGGAGGAGCGGCAATGTGGCCGCGAAGCTCCACAGGGGCAACCGGCTCATCGCGGTGCTCCGAAATCGCGTGGGCTCGGTGGCTGAAGGACGGGTGGTCGGAGGGCGCATCCCCGGATCGTAGCGCTCGGTGCCCGACGAGTCGCCCGACCTAGACGCTGGCTCGCGTATTGCTCCGTCCGTCCTTGTGCTGCGAATCCGAGTGCATGCCCCCACCCCGCGTGTGGCGAGCGCCCAATCCCCTGAGCGCGCCAACTCGACGCTGCTTCCGTAGCCGACGCAGTGGCTCTGCGCAAGCTCGGCTCGAGAATTCGTTCGCGGGCCATGTCGCCTGCCCGTCCCCTCATCACGGGTTCGTTCAGGTCGGACAGGACGGCATTCTTGGGCGGTGGTGGCCGGCTGTCAGAAGATCGTGTCTTCGACCTCGCGCCCGGCGTCGCGCTTGCCGCGCCCGGTGGACGCCGAGGGAGGTGGCGGTGGCGGCGGCGGCGTGGCGTTCGTGGAGGACGCGTCGGCGCGGCGCGGGTCCGCGGCCACCGAAGCCGAAGGAGAGGGAGTCGTCGCGCTCGCGGCGGGCCCGGCCGCGCTCGGGCCCGAGGACGGCGCCGCGGAGAGTATCCCAACAGAGATAGTCGGCCGCGGGGGCGGTTCGGGGCGCCCGGTGCCCTCGGCGGGCTTGGTCGACAGCGAGCCGAGGACGAACGCGGCGAAGGTGAGGAGCGCCGCGACCCCCGCGTAGAGGAGCACCATCGGCAGCCGGCTGCGCTTGGGGGGCTCTTCCTCGACCGGCGGCGGCGGCCGCACGCTGGTCGGTGAGGTCGCGCCGCCGTACAGGGAGTCGCGCACGCGCTGCTTCGCGTCGGCGGAGGCGATGGCGTGCTCCACGACGACCTCGCGCGCGCGCTGCGTGGCGGCGAGGGTGTCGGTGAAGAACCGCGCGACCTCCTCGTGGGTCGCGGGCACGACCGCCTCCTCCAGGGCGTCGGCGAGGGCGGCGGCGGTGGGGTAGCGATCGTCGGACGCGCTCGCGAGCGCTTTGCCGACGACACGCGCCAGCGCCTCGGGCACGTCGTCGGGGAGCGGCTCGGGCGGCTCTTCGGTGAGCTTGCGGATGAGCCGCGCCGCGTCGTTCGGCCCGTCGTGCGGGTAGCGGCCCGAGAGGAGGTAGTAGGCGATCGCCCCCGCGGCCCACACGTCGGCGCGGCGATCCACGTCTTCGCCCCGCGCCTGCTCGAGGGCCATGAACGGGATCTTGCCCTTCATGACGCCGGACTGGGTGTCGGGGGTGAGGCGCTCCGCCGCCTTGGCGACGCCGAAGTCGATGAGCTTGGCGCGGCCGCGCACGTCCACGAGGACGTTCTGCGGAGACAGGTCGCGGTGCACGAGGCCGAGGTTCTCGCCGCCGGGGAGCGCGAGCTCGTGGGCCGCGTGCAAGCCCCGGCACGCGTCGGCGAGCACGCGCGCGAGGATGGGCGCGGGGACGTGCTTCTTCGCCATCGCGAGGGCGTCCGCGAGCTGATCGAGCGACTCGCCGGGGACGTACTCGAGCACCAAGTACGGCGCGCCGAAGATCTCGCCGACCTCGAGGGTGGCCGCGACGTTGGGGTGGTCGATGAGGCGCACCACCCGCGCCTCGTCGAGCATCATCGACCGGAAGGCGTCGTGGGCCGCGTGCTCGGGGAGGATGGTCTTGATCGCGACGAGCCCGCCGTCGGTGGAGCCGGCCTCGCGGGCGAGCCACACGCTCGCCATCCCGCCCTGCCCGATCTTGCAGAGCAGCTCGTAGCGGTCGAGCCGGAAGCCAGGCTCGAGGAGCGACGCAGCGGGCGGCGGGATCGAGTGCACGGAGCCTTCAAGGATACCACGGCGCGCGCGCTCCGCGCTCCCCCGAGGGCGCCGAAGAGGCCTTGGAAGTGCCTGTATCGGATGGGGATTTCGCATGAGTGAAAGTGGCCACGCGAGTGACCATGCGCGCGGTGGGGGCATTTCGTCGCTCCCGCCGGTCGGCTCTAATGGGCGGATGCGCAAACCGGCTCCCAGGCTCCTCGCGGCCGCGCGCGGTGCGCGCGAGGCGCGCGCGGGGGACTCGCACAACTTCGGTCGCCACGTGACGATCGGGCGCGCGCGCGTGCACAAGCCCCGGACGCTCTTCTGGGAGTGGTTGATGCTGGGGGCGGGGAGCCCGCTCCGCGCGCTGCTCCGTCGCCTCGCACACGAGGACGGTCCGGGCGAAGACGCGTTCGACTTCTTGCCCGAGCTCCGCTTCACGTCCCCTGCGGCGCGCGGGGGAGGGAGCGTGGAGCGCCTGGTGCTCGCGCCGCTGCCGAGGCCTTCGCGCGCGCGCCGGCGCGAGCTCGCCGTCGTCGTCGGTCGCGCGCTCGCCACGTGGAGCTGGTTCGGCGTCTCCGACCTGCACTGGGAGAACCTCGCGCTCGGCGTGGGGCGCCGCGGCCGCCTGATCTTCACGCCGCTCGACGTCGAGATCGTCTTCGACGACTACGCGCTCCCGACGGCGACGAAGCTCCTGCCCGAGGCCGATCCGGAGTACTCCGCGGTGAACCGCCACGCGTGCGGGGTGCGGCGCGTCCTCCCGCTCCTCGGCAAGCCCGTCGACGTCGGCGATCTCGTCGCGATGGTCGACGCGTATCGCGAGGCGCTCCTCTTCCTCGACCGCCACGCGAGCCGGATCGCCGAGCTCTGCGCGGGGGTGCCCGGCCTCGGGGAGGCGCCCATTCGCGTGCTCCTCCGCGGCACCGGCGACTACGTGCGCGCGCGCTCGGAGCCGGTGTGGCCGCCGCTGCTCGACGCCGAGGCGGAGCAGCTCGCCCGCGGCGACATCCCGTATTTCTTCCGCCTCTACGGGCGCGCCGGGATCCACTACTTCACCGACCCCACGCTCGAGCGCGCCCTCTGGCTGCCGCTCCGCGGGGACGTGCCGCGGCTCGCGCCTCTCCTGTCGCTCGCGCGCGGGCTCCGCTCGCCGTCGCGGCGATCGCTCCGCGAGGAGGGCCTGTTCGCGATCCTCGGCGCCTTCGACCACCCCACGTTCGAAGGCCCCCACGCCCACGGAGAGGTCACGGTGACGTTCGGCGCGCGGAGGATCACGGTGCGGTCGGGGTCGGCGGACGAGCTCGTCGCGCGTCGCGATCTCCGCGCGTACGTCGAGAGCGTCTACCTGCCGTGCCGCTGCGGCGAGGTCCGCTCGGCGCTCGTCCCCGCGATCACGGCGTGCGAGTCGGCGAGGTGAGCGCGCCCATCGCGACGAGGCGCGCGAGGAGCTCGCGCGCGGCGCGGCGCTTCGTGAGGGCGACGAGCTCGCGGCCGTCGTGCCGTCGCTTCGCGCACAGGGCGAGCGCGAGATCGCGGGCCTCGCCGGCGACCGGGATTTCGGTCCCGCCGACGTAGAGGAGGAGCCCGCGCTTCTTCGCCGGCAAGAACGCCCAGCGCGCCTCTTCGGAGCGGACGAGCGCGTCGCCGCGCTCGAGCCTGCGGAGGAGCGCCTTCGGATCGGGCGCGCGGCGCGGCGGCTCGAGCTCGTGCCCCGGCTTGAGCCGGGTCGCGAACGAGGCGAACCAGCGATCGATGGCCTCGTCCGAGGTGTCGAGCGAGCGCACGAGCGCGCGGACGCGCTCGCGGAGCGCCTCGGGGATCGCCCCCGGGTTCGACGCCGGCGCGAGCGGAGGATCCTCCAGGAGCGCGCCCGCGCCCGGGTGGGCCCGCGCCGCGGCTTCGGCGAACGACGACCACACCTCGCCCGCGCACGGCGAGCGGAACCCGACCGAGTAGGTGAGGCACGAGGTCACCGCGACGCCGTGGTGCGCGAAGCCCGGCGGCAGGTAGAGCATGTCGCCGGGGCGGAGCACCTCGTCGGCGTCGGCGGCGAACTCCTGGAGGATGCGGAGCTCGAGGTCGGGCTCGATGCGGCGGTCCCGGGTCGGCCGGGTGTGGTACCGCCAGTTTCGCTCGCCGCGCCCCTGGATGAGGAAGACGTCGTAGCTGTCGATGTGGGGGCCGACGCTGCCGCCCGGCGCCGCGAAGCTGACCATCACGTCGTCGACGCGGACGTTCGGCAGGAAGGCGAACGGCTCGAGGAGGAGCGCCGCCTCGGGGACCCAGCGGTTGACCTCCTGCACGAGCAGCGTCCAGCCGCGCTTCGGCAGCTTCGCGAAGTCCGCCTCCCGCTGCGGACCCCAGGTGACCTCCCAGGGCCGCGCGCCGCCCTTCTCACGGACGATGCGCGACTCCACCCCGTCCTCGCACGAGAGGCCCGCGAGATCGTCCGGGTCGAGCGGATCGCGAAACTCGGGGAACGCGCCGCGCACGAGGAGCGGCTTCTTCTGCCAGTGGTCGCGGAGGAACCGAGCGGCCGACATGCCGCCGAGGAGGGGCGATGGCTTCGAACGGGGGGCCATGACGCGCTCGACTAGACCACGTTTCGCCGCGCGCGAAGGCGATTTTGCGGGGCGCAGCCGTCCTCGCCCACCGTGCCGCGCGGGTTCTAGGGCGTGTCCCTGAACGCCGGCTCTCCTCTCGCCCGTGCCCGTGCCCGTGCCCGAGGGAGGCAACAGGGTGCGCAAAGCGGGCGATGGGGAGTGGATGCAGGCGCTCGACCACGAACGACTGGATGTGTACCACCTCGCGCTGGATTTCCTGGTCTTCGCGAACAACGTGATCGAGGGACTTCCGCGCGGGCGCAGCCACCTTGCCGACCAGTTCAC
>JAEUKG010000850.1 GCA_016794325.1 Myxococcales bacterium
AGCGGCGGTCGAGGCGCTGAGCCACTACGCCGCCGAGGTCCGCTCGGGCGCGTTCCCCGCCGCCGAGCACACGTACAAGGCCAACGGCCCCTCGGCGTCCGGCGCGCCGAAGGTCGCCGAAGATCCGGCCCTCGACGCGCCCCTCGCGCTCGACCTCTGGCACTGACGCCTCGAGGGCGCCGCGTGAATCGTCGTTCACGCGGCGGCGTGTGAACGACGGTCCGGGGTCCCCGGAAATCATTGAGGATTGGGGCGGCCCAGGATGTGCGATGGGGACCCGCATGGGCCGCTTCCTTGGGCGCTTGCACGAGCTTGTCTTCACCGAGTCCGACGATCCTTGGGCCGCGGAGGTCATCGGCTACACCCAGGGCGGCGTCGCCGTTGCCGGCGCGGTCGGGCTTCACTTCGGTCTCCACGCATCCGCGGTCGCGTCGATCGGCGCGGGCGGGGCGCTCTTCCTCGTCCTTCGACTCTTGCTCGCGAGCCGCTTCACCGCGTGGATCGCGGGGCTCGTCGGCACATCCTTCGCGCTCGGGGTGGGCGCCGCGCTCGGGTGGGCGTTCGGGCAGGTGCTCGAGGTCGCGGGCGCGCCGCTCGCGGGCGCCGCGTGCCTCGGCGTCGCGTGCGCGGGCCTCCCCGCGTACGCCTACGTGCGCTACGTCCTGCGGTCGCTGGTGCGCCCGAGCGGCGACGCTCCCGACTCGATGTCGCCGGCGCCGAGCTCCGCGAGCGGAGCCCCGAGCCGGCCCTGACGTGCCGCTTGTGCTCTCGATGAACCGCTGTTAAGGCTGCGGCCTCGCGAGGAGGACACGCGCATGAGCCATCCGGTGACGTGGTTCCAGATCCAGGGCAAAGACGGCAAGTCGCTCCAGGCCTTCTACAAGAAGGTGTTCGACTGGAAGATGACGCCGATGGCCGGTGATGGCGGCGGCATGATGGTGGCCCCCGAGGCGCCGGACGGGATCCCTGGCGGCGTCGGCCCCTCGATGGATGGTCGCGCCAACGTCTCGGTGTACGTGAACGTCGACGACCTCTACGAGCACCTCCGCAAGATCGAGGGTGCGGGCGGCCGCACCGCGATGCCGCCGATGGACCTGCCGGCGAACATGGGATCGATCGCGGGTTTCTTGGATCCGGCCGGCAACTGGGTCGGGCTCTGGTCTCCGCCCGCGCCCGCCAAGAAGGCGGCGCCCGCCAAGAAGGCGGCGCCCGCCAAGAAGGCGCCCGCCAAGAAGGCGCCCGCCAAGAAGGCGCCCGCCAAGAAGGCCAAGCAGCGCTGACGTGGCGGGGGCGGGCACTCCGAACGGCCGGGCCCGCCCTTCGACCTCAGCCCTCGTGGATGCCGCCGGGGAGCTTGTCGCGCCCCTCGCGGACGCGGTCGTTCCACGTCTCGCGCTTGCCGCCGGGGACCTCTTCCATCGAGATGCACCCCGAGACCGGGCACACGAGCTGGCAGAGGTTGCATCCTACACATTCCGGCTCGTCCACCCACGGGACGCGATCGCCGGCGTGTTTGCCGAGGGGCAGGGGTGTCGGCGCCTTGGCCTTGCCCGGATGGTGAGCCTGCGGGGGGCGGTCGCGGTCTTCGGCTCCGGTGAAGATGCACTGGTGCGCGCCGTCGTGGCACGCCGTCACGCAGAGCTGGCAGCCGATGCACTTGTCCTTGTCGATCTTGGCGACGATCTTGTGGCCGAGATCGAGGTCGCCCCACTCCTCGTAGGCGCCGACCGCCTTGCCGCGCAGCTCCGACACGCTCTTCATGCCCTTGGCGTCCAAGAACTCCGAGAGCCCGTCGATCATGTCCTCGACGATGCGGTAGCCGTAGTGCATGACGGCCGTGCACACCTGGACGCTGGTGGAGCCGAGGGCGATGAACTCCGCAGCGTCGCGCCAGTTGGACACGCCCCCGATGCCGGAGATCGGCACCTTGCCGGCCTGGGCGTCGCGCGCGAGCGCGGCCACCATGTGGAGCGCGATCGGCTTCACCGCGGGGCCGCAGTAGCCACCGTTGGTCGACTGCTTGCCCACCTTGGGGTAGGGGACCATCGCGTCGAGATCGATGCCGATGATGCTCTTGATCGTGTTGATGAGCGAGATGCCGTCGCAGCCGCCCGCGACCGCCGCTTGCCCGGCCTCGACGATGTCCCCGGTGTTCGGGGTGAGCTTCACGAGGACCGGGGTCTTGGCGAACTCCTTGGTCCAGCTCGTGATCTCGGTGAGGAGCTTGGGCTCCTGACCGACCGAGGAGCCCATCCCGCGCTCGCACATGCCGTGGGGGCACCCGAAGTTCAGCTCGAGGCCGTCGGCGCCCGCGTCCTCGCACTTCTTGATGAGGACGCGCCAGTCGTCGCGCGTCTCGGTCATCAAGGACGCGATGACGACGTTCTTCGGGTACCGCTTCTTGACCTCGTAGATCTCCTTGAGGTTCACCGACAGGGGGCGGTCGGTGATGAGCTCGATGTTGTTCAGGCCCATCATCTTGTACGTCCCGAGGTCGACCGCGGCGAAGCGGCTCGAGACGTTCATGATGGGATCGCCGAGCGTCTTCCACACCGCGCCGCCCCAGCCGGCGTCGAACGCGCGCATGACCTGCTCGCCGCTGTTGGCCGGTGGGGCCGAGGCGAGCCAGAAGGGGTTCGGGCTCTTGATTCCGCAAAAGTCGATCGACAGGTCGGCCATGGGTTCTCCGTCAGCCCTTCTTCGCGAGCAGGTGGCGGGCGGCGTTGCGTCCGTCTGCGACCGCGTTGACCACTTCTTTGCCGCCGTTGATGCAGTCGCCCCCGGCGTAGACCTTCGGGTTGCCGGTCTGACCGGTCTTCGGATCGGCGACGATGCGCCCCTTGTCGTCGAGCTCGACGCCGGGGAACTGCTTCGCGATCTCGCACAGCTTCGACTGACCGATCGCGAGGGCGACGAGATCGCACGGCAGGTCGTGCTCGGTCCCAGGCACCGCCTTGCCGGAGGCGCCCTTCGCGACGCGGAGCGCGGTGATCTTCCCCGCGGCGTCGCGGACGACGGCGACGGGGACGGCGTTCTCGACGAGGCGGACCCCCTCCTTGCGGCCGGCCTCGAGCTCGTGCGCGTAGCCGCTCATGTCGGCCTTGGACCGCCGGTAGACCATCGCGACGTCTTCGGCGCCGAGCAGCGCGCACTCGCGGGCGACGTCGATCGCGGTGTTGCCGCCGCCGACGACGATGACGCGGCCGAGCTTCTCGCTCGCCGGCTTCTCGAGCTTCATCTGCCGGATCCACTCGACGGCGCCGACGACCCCAGGGCCGTCTTCGCCGGGGACGCCGAGCTTGGAGTCCTCGCCGAGCCCGACGCCGATGAAGACCGCCTCGTACTCGTCGAGGAGCTTCTGGCCGGTGACGTCCTTGCCGATCTCGACGCCCATCCGGTAGTCGACGCCCATCTTGCCGACCCACTCGATCTCGGCGAGCGAGTCCGACGCGAGCAGCTTGTAGGGCGCGATGCCCCAGGTGTTGAGGCCGCCCGGCACCGCGTAGCGCTCGTACATCGTCGCGGCGAAGCCCTCGGCGGCGAGGTGGCCGCAGAACGCGAGCGACGCGGGGCCCGCGCCCACCGCCGCGACCTTGCGGCCGTTCTTCGGCTTGGGCGGGAAGAGCATCTTCTGACCCGGCTGGAGAGCGGCCTCGGTGGCGAAGCGCTGCAGCCTGCCGATCTGGATCGGCTCGCGACCCCATGCATTGTACACGCAGTCGCCGGCGCAGAGCACCTCGACCGGGCACACCCTGGCGCACGAGTAGCCGAGCAGGTTCTGCTCGAAGATCGTACGCGCCGCTCCCCGGACGTTGCCGCTCGCGATCTTCTTGATGAAGGTCGGGATGTCGATCTCCGTCGGGCAGGCCTTCACGCACGGAGCGTCGACGCAGTACAGGCAGCGCTCGGCCTCGGCCTTGGCCTCCCCTTCGCCGTAGAGCGGCTTCTTGTCGGGGAGCTGGGTCTCGAGCCGGTCCTTCTTCAGCAGCGATACAAGGTCGTTCATCGTCTCCTCAGTCGGCGAAGGCAGCGAGCGAGTCGTCCAGGATCTTCAGCGCGTCGTCGATGTCGCCGGCGCCGACGTTCAGCGCGGGGGCGATGCGCAGCGTGTTGTTCCACAGGCCGCCGCGGCCGATGAGGAGCCCGCGCTTCTTGGTCTCCTCGAAGAGCCGCGTGACCTTCTCCGGGGCCGGCGTGCGGTCTTTGACCGTCTCGTCCTTGACCAGCTCGAGGGCCTGCATGAGGCCCTTGCCGCGGACGTCGCCGATGGTCTTCGGGTACTTCTTCTTCAGCGCGACGAGCCCCTCGCGGAGCCGCTTGCCCTGGGTCTCGGCGTTGTCGACGAGCTTCTCCTGCTCGATCGTGTCGAGGACGGCGAGCGCGGCCGCGGTGGAGAGCGGGTTTCCGCCGAAGGTCGAGATGTTGCCCGCCTTCCACGAGTCGGCGATCTCGGCGGTGGCGAGGACGCCGCCGAGCGGCAGGCCGTTGGCGATGCCCTTGGCCATCGTGATCATGTCGGGCTCGACGCCGTGGTGCTGGATGCCCCACATGTGCTTGCCGGTGCGGCCGAAGCCGGTCTGCACCTCGTCCGAGATGAAGACGCCGCCGTACTTGCGGACGATCTCGGCGGCGACCTTGAAGTAGCCCTCGGGCGCGTCGATGAAGCCGCCCACGCCCTGGATGGGCTCCGCGAGCATCCCCGCGATGTGCCCCGTGGTCGTGGTCTGCACGAGCTCCTCGATGTCGCGCGCGCAGCGGACGTCGCAGCTCGGGTACTCGAGGCCGAAGGGGCACCGGTAGCAGTAGGGCGCCGGGGCGTGCTTGACGCCAGCGATCTGGGTCGGCACCGCGCGGTACTTGGAGTGGGCGGTGAGCGTCTGGGCGAGCATCGAGCGGCCCGAGTAGCCGTGGCGGAGCGCCACGAGCTCGGTGCGGCCGGTGTGGATCTGGGCGAGCGCGACCGCGGTCTCGTCGGCCTCGGTCCCGCTCGCGGTGAAGAAAGCCTTGGCGAGCTTGCCCGGCGCCGCCTTCACGAGCTTCTCGGCGAGGTCGACGATGCCGAGGGTGGGGTAGAGGGTGGAGACGTGGCCGAGGCGGTCGATCTGCGCCTTCACCGCGGCGTTGACCTTCGGGTGGGCCTGCCCGAGCGACACGGTCAGGATACCGCCGAAGAAGTCGAGGTACTCCCGACCGTCGACGTCGCGGACGCGGAGGCCAGCCCCCGAGTCGAGGCACACCGGCTCGGCGTAGTAGTTGGCTACGCTGGGGAAGAGGTACTTGGCGTGCTTCGCGCGGATGTCGTCGCTCTTGGCCATCGGGGAGCCGTCAATCATAAGGGGTCTCACTTCCCACGCAACCCATTCGAGCCGAGGGCCGATGAAGGGCTCGATGGACGCGCAATCCGTGGAAGGGCAAAGGATCTCGAGACTTACGCAGGTGGTCACCGTGGCCGCGGGGGAGGTGCACCGCGCCCTCGGGCCCGGCCTCGTGAAGGTCGCGTACACGCGGGCGCTCGCGCACGAGCTGGCGACCGCGGGCGCCGACTTCGCCGCCGAGGTCGAGGTGCCGGTGACCTACAAGGGCATCGACCTCGCGTGCACGCAGCGCGTGGACCTCGTCGTCGGCGGCGCGGTGGTCGTGGTCGTCCACACCGTGACGACGATCCTGCCGCACCACGTGGGGCAAGCGACGAGCTTCCTCCGCCTCCTCGGGGCCCCGGTGGGCGTCCTCGTGAACTTCGAGGCCTCGACCTTCAAGAACGGCGTGCGGCGCCTCGTGAACCCTTCGGGCCCGGCGCTCCTCAAGGCCTGTTGACCGCGAGCAGGCCGGCTCGCGCCAGCGTCAGAGCGCGACGACGGCGACGTCGATGACGTTCTCGTTCTTGCGCAGAGACTCCATCGTCTCGCCGCTCGGCGCGGCCGACAGGTGGATGCGCGCGACCGCGGCGTGGGCGCCCTCGAAGACGATGTTCTCGGTCTCCTGGACGTTGATCCCCGCGGCCTTGAGGCTGTCGAAGATGGCGGCGAGGACGCCGACGCGGTCGAAGTGCCGGACGACGAGCTTGTGGGTCGCCGGCGACTTCGTGGCGAGGTTGACGACGTTGGGCGCGCGCCCCGTCTCCTTGAACACCGACACGATCCGCACCGTCTCGGCGGCGATGGCCTCCTGCGCCTGATCGGTCGAGGCCCCGATGTGGTGGGTGCCGATGACGCCCGGGAGCTTGAAGAGGGGAGCGTCGACGGCGCCGGCGCCTCCCTCGGGCTCCTCGGCGAAGACGTCCAGCGCCGCGCGCACGCGCCCCTCGCGGACCGCGCGCTCGAGGGCGAGCTGGTCGACGACCTCGGCGCGGGACGTGTTCACGATCAACGCCCCCGGCCGCACCACCGCGAGGAACGCCTCGTTCACGAGGCCGCGGGTGGGGGGCTTGAGCGCGAGGTGGATCGACAGGACGTCGACGCCGCGCGCCGCGTCGATCGGGGTGGGGCGCGACTCGACGCCGAGCTCGCGCGCTTCGGCGTCGCTCAGGCCGAGGCTCCACGCGACGACGCGCATGCCGAAGGCGCGGGCTCGCGCCACGACCTCGCGCCCGATGGGGCCGAGCCCGAGGACGCCGAGCGTCTGCCCGTAGAGCCCGCGCGCCTTGCCGTACTCCTTCTTGTTCCAGACCCCGCTCTTGAGGTCGTTCGCCGCGTCGACGATGCGGCGGTCCTGGGCGAGGATGAGGCCCATCGTGAGCTCGGCGACGGCGATCGCGTTCTTCCCCGGGCAGTTGGAGACCCAGATGCCTCGCTTCGAGGCGGCCTCGACGTCGATGGTGTTGTAGCCGGCGCCCGCGCGGACGACGAGCGCGAGGCGCCCGGCCTCGAGCGCCTCCCGGCTCACCTCGGTGGACCGGACGACGAGGACGTCGGCCTGGGACGACCGGACGGCCGCCGTGAGGCTCTCACCTTTGAGATCGGGCTCGTAGAGGACCTCGCAGCCCGCGTCCGCCAGCCCCTTGCGCCCCGACTCCTCGAACTTGTCCGCGACGAGCACCTTCATGGGTCCGGCAGTGTGGTCGCTCTGCGCTCGAGCAGCAAGGGGTGGCACGGGCCCGAATCCAGCGGGGGGGCGCTGCGACGCGGTGCGTCGCGCATCACGGACACGCTTGTGTTCGCGCGCAGGCCCAATATCCTCGGCAGACCATGGCACGAACGCTCATTCAGGGTGGAACGGTGGTCACCGCAGTGGACACGTACCTCGCCGACGTCGCGATCGTCGACGACAAGATCGCCGCGATCTTCGGCCCTGGCGCCGCGCCCCCTGGGCCGTGGGACGTCACGATCGACGCGAAGGGGAAATACATCCTCCCGGGCGGCATCGACGCGCACACCCACCTCGACATGCCGTTCGGCGGCACCACGTCGAGCGACGACTTCGAGACCGGCACCCGCGCCGCCGCCTACGGCGGGACGACGTGCCTCGTCGACTTCGCCATCCAGACCAAGGGCGACCCCCTCCGCAAGGGGCTCGACCTCTGGCACCAGAAGGCCGAGGGCAAGGCCGCGGTCGACTACGCCTTCCACATGATCATGACCGACGTGAACGACCAGACCATCGCCGAGATGGGCCAGGTCGTCAGCGAGGGCGTGACCTCGTTCAAGATGTTCATGGCCTACCCGGGCGTCCTCCACGTCGACGACGGCCAGATCTTCCGCGGGATGCAGCGCGCCAGCGAGCTCGGAGCGCTGATCTGCATGCACGCCGAAAACGGCATCCCGATCGACATCCTCGTGGCTCAGGCGATCGCCAAGGGCCACACCGCGCCCATCTACCACGCGCTGACCCGCCCGCAGATCGCGGAGGCCGAGGGCACGCACCGCGCGATCTGCCTCGCGGAGATGGCGGGCGCGCCGGTGTACATCGTCCACCTCTCGGCGGAGCGCGCGCTCAAGCAGGTGGTCGAGGCGCGCGACCGGGGGCTGCCCGCGTACGCCGAGACGTGCCCCCAGTACCTCTTCTGCTCCCAGGACGACCTCGCTCGCCCCGACTTCGAGGGCGCGAAGTTCGTGTGCACGCCCCCCCTCCGGCCGGCGTCGATGCAGGAGGACCTGTGGCGCGGGCTGAAGACGCACGATCTCCAGGTCGTGTCCACCGACCACTGCCCGTTCTGCCAGAAGGGGCAGAAGGAGCTCGGGAAGGACAACTTCGCCAAGATCCCGAACGGCATGCCGGGGGTCGAGACGCGCCTCTATCTGCTTTGGGATGGTGGGGTCCGCACCGGACGAATCTCGATGAACCGCTTCGTCGAGATCACCGCGACCGCGCCCGCCAAGATCTTCGGCCTCTACCCGAAGAAGGGAACGATCGCCATCGGCGCCGACGCCGACCTCCTCGTGTGGGACGGCGAGAAGCGGCACGTGCTCAGCGAGCGCACGCTCCACATGAGGGTCGACTACTCGCCCTTCGAGGGGCGCGAGGTCGTGGGCGCGCCGACGCACGTGCTCTCGCGGGGGAAGGTCGTGGTCGAGAACGGTCAGTACCTCGGCCGCAAGGGCGACGGCCGCTTCTTGAAGCGCGGCACGTTCAACCTGATGTGAGCCGAGCCGCGCTTCGTCCCGCGCTCATCGGCGCCCTTGAGGCGAAATGACGCCGAGCTGACCTCGCGCGCCAGCCGATGGCGCAAGAAGAGATTGTGGTCGGCGAGACGTCGCGATACGAGCGTGTCGACGTCATGGGGCTGGGCACACTCACCAGAGAGGCGCCGGCGATGGAGCGACCTTGGGGGCGGTCCGCGCGCGGGCCGTACCGGGTCGCCAAGCGGCTCCACGTCGGTCGCGACTTCGAGGTGCTCCTCGGCCTGATGCGAGGGCCGTACGGCTTCGAGCGCCACGTGGTGTTGAAGACCCCGCGCGGCGAGCGCCTCGGGCAGCGCGACGTCGAGATGACGCTCGTCCGCGAGGCTACGGCGTACAGCCGCATCAGCCACCCCGCGGTCGTGCGCATGTACGACTTCTTCGCCGACGACTGCGGGGCCCCCGTGCTCGTGCTCGAGCACGTCGATGGGCCGACCCTCGCCGGGCTCACGCGCGCCCTCGCGGCCCGCGGCGAGCGCATCGATCCGCGCGCAGGCCTCTACGTCGCTGGGCGCGTGTTCGCGGCCCTCGCCGCGGCCCACTCGGCGCGGGACCCCATCACGCGCGAGTTCGCCCCCGTGGTCCACCGCGCGGTGTCCATGGACCACGTCCTGCTCCCTTGGGACGCCTTCCCCAAGCTCGTGGACTTCAGCAGCGCGCTCGTCGCGGGCGACGGCGCCGAGGTCTCCGCGGTCACCCCGCGGGCCACCGCGCCCATCGCCCCCGAGCAACGCGTGGGCGACGCGACCACGGTGCGCACCGACGTCTACCTCGCGTCGCTCCTCGCGCGGGACCTCGCGTGGGGCGGCGCGTCGCCAGGCCTCATGCGCGCGCTCGAGCGAGGCCTCCGGGTCGACCCCGACGCGCGCGACGTCAGCGCTGCCGAGATGCTCGGGATCCTCCGCGAGGAGCTCGGAAGCCTGGGCGCGGGCCGACTGGCGCTCCTCGACCACCTGAGCCGCCTGCGCGAGACGCTCCCGCCGCCGGTGGACGACGACGACGTGTCGACGCCCCAATTCCCGAGCGGCGTCGTGCGGCGGCAGATGGCCATCACCACGCCGCCCCCTGGAGAGATCGTCCCCCTGGCGATCCCGCGCCCCGCGCCGCTTCCGGCCGGCCTCGCGCCTGCGCTGCCCGTCGCGCCTGCGCCGCCCGTCGCGCCTGCGCCGCCCGTCGCGCCTGCGCCGATGGCGCCTCCGCTGCGCGCGACCCGGTCGATGCGCCCGGCGTGGCCGACGCCTCAGGCGATGATCCGCAGCGCGCCGCCGCCCCCGATGCCCGCCAAGGCGCCCCGTCGGGCCGCGCGCGCCGCGATCCTCCTCGGGGTCGTGGCGGCGCTCTCCGCCGGGGCGATGGTGGGCGGAGGCTTCGCCCTCCGCGCTTCGACGTCGGGCACGCGGGGCACCGTCGAGCGCCACCTCGCCGTGACGCGGGAGCTCGTAGCGACGCCGGCCGCGGCGAGCGCGAGCGCAGCGACGCCGGCCGCGGCGAGCGCGAGCGCAGCGACGCCGGCCGCGGCGA
>JAEUKG010000883.1 GCA_016794325.1 Myxococcales bacterium
CGCGAGGACCTCGCCGGCGAGCTCGCACCCCTCGGCGAGGTCGGCCTCGCAGGCGAGGCTCGCGAGCCGCACCGACTCCGCGGGCACCGACTTCTGCCCGGGCTTGCGCCCCGAGAGCATGTCGGCGACCTTGACGCAGCTCTTGGCGTTGCCGCGGTCGCACGCGTCCTTGCACGCGCCCTCGTCGGCGACCGCGCACTCCGCGGGGGGGCTCTCCGCGATCGGCTCGAGCTCGACGCGGAGGATCTCGTGGCACGCCGCCGGCGGCGCGGCGGCGTCGGCGGCGCCGGCGCGGCACGCGGCCGCGGCGCCGCCCTGCGACAGCTCCTTGGGCGTCGCGCCCGCGAGCGCGAGGCGGAAGCCGCCGATCTCGGCTGCGCGCACGAGGTGGGTGGCCCCGGCGCACTCGCCGGAGAGGCCGGGGCGCGCCACCGGGAGCGAGCGCGCGCGCGCCTCGCCGACCACGGCGACGTCGATGTCCACCGAGCCCCCCGGCGACAGCTCGCGCGCGATCACGGCGCCGCGCGCGGGCAGCGTCGCGACGACCTCCTCGCGCGACGTGAGCTTCACCCGGAACTCGCGCGCCGAGGCCCCGACGAAGGTGTGGCGGCTCTTGGCCTGGCAGCCGCGCAGGACGCGGATGGAGCGGCAGTCGTAGGACACGACCGCGAAGCCCGCGCGCATGGCCAGCTCGAGCTCGATCCGCTCTTCGGGCCGCATGTCCACGATCCAGGGCTTGGCGGCGGTGACGGGGCACGCCGGCATCTCCACGACGCGCGGGGCCGCGGCGGGGACGTTGGCTGGCGGGGGAGCGTCGCCGCCGCACGCGAGGAGGGGAGCGGCCGCGCCGAGCGCGAGGGCGAGCGAGAGGCGGAGGGGTCGGATTCGCACGGCCGTACGAAAGCACGGGAGCCGCGCCACCTCAACGCTCATGACGGCCGCGAAATGCGGCACAATGGGCCCATGCGATCCGTCCGTATCGGGCTCCTCGGCTGCGGCACCGTCGGCGGGGGCGTCGTGCGCCTCATCGCCGAGAACGCGGCCGCCAACGCCGCGCGCGTCGGCGCGCCGGTGGAGATCGGCCCCGTCCTCGTGCGCGACCCCGGGAAGGAGCGCGTCCCCGAGCTCGACCGCGCCCGCCTGACCACCCGGCCCGAGGACGTGATCGACGCGCCCGACGTCGACGTGGTGGTCGAGGTCATGGGCGGCCTCTCTCCCACCCGCGGCTACGTCGAGCGCGCGATCGAGCTCGGCAGGCAGGTCGTGACCGCGAACAAGATGCTCCTCGCGATGCACGGGCCGGCCCTCGTCGCGGCGGCGAGCGCCCGGGGGGTGGACCTCGCGTTCGAGGCCTCGGTCGGCGGGGGTATCCCTATCGTGAGGGTCCTGCGCGACTCGTTCGCGAGCGACGTCATCGAGGAGGTCGTGGGCATCGTGAACGGGACGTCCAACTACGTCCTCACGCGGATGCTGAAGGACGGCCTCACGTTCGAGGCTGCCCTCGCCGACGCGCAGGCGAAGGGGTACGCGGAGGCGGATCCGACGCTCGACGTCGACGGCTTCGACGCCGCCCACAAGCTCTCGGTGCTCGCGATGCTCGCCTTCGGCGGCTACGTGCACCCCGACGCCATCCCGACGAGCGGCCTCCGCGCCATCGAGCGCGCCGACCACGAATACGCCGCCCGCTTCGGGTACGTCATCAAGTCGCTCGCGATCGGCCGCGTCGTCGGCGACCGCGTCGACCTCCGGGTGCACCCGACGCTGGTGAGGCGGGAGTCGACGCTCGCGAGCGTCGTCGGGGTCTCGCACGCGGTGCTCCTCCAGGGCCGCGCGCTCGGCCCGTGCCTGCTCACCGGCCGCGGCGCCGGCGACCTGCCGACGGCGGTGAGCGTCGTCGCCGACGTGCTCGACGTCGCGCGGGCCAAGGTGTCGGGGCAGACGGGCCTCCTGACCAAGAGCCTCCGGACCGGTCAGAAGCCGACGCTGCCCATCGGCGACGTCGTCGGGCGCGCGTACCTCCGGTTCTCGGTCTACGACCGTCCGGGCGTCCTCGCGCGCATCACCGGCGCGCTCGGCGACGCGCGGGTGTCGATCGGCGAGCTCGTCCAGGACGGCGGCGGCGACGCCGACGGGAGCCCGGTCGACGTCGTGATGCTCACCCACGCCGCGCGCGAGGCCGACCTCACCCGCGCCCTCGCCGCCATCGAGGCTGGGGCGGACGTCGCGCGCCCGCCGAAGATGCTCCGCGTCCTCGGCGAGCGGTGACGCGCGGGGCCTACTTCTTCGTGCCCTGCGTGCGCAGCCAGTCCAAGAGCACCTTCGTCTCGACACCGCCGATGGCCTTCGGCGTCATCGGGCGGGGGGTGGGCTTCGGCAAGAGGTTCTTCTGCGGTTGCGCCATGTTGCCGGCGGTGCAGGAGATGCCGCGCTCGAAGCGGCCCGGGCGCACGTAGACGACGGGCGCGGGTTTGTTCGTCAGGTTCTCGGTGCGCGAGATGCCACCCTGGCGCGAGGGGGACATCGACTGGCCGGCGAGCGCCCCGAAGCCCTTCGGGAACTTGGCGCCCGCGCCGACGCCGACCTCGACCGCGACTCCGGACGAGTTCGCGGCGACCGCGCCCGAGATCCCGGCTCCGGCGGCGACCGAGGCCGTGTCGCCGCTGATGAAGTCCTTCGGCTCCTTGGCCTGGCCGAAGTACACGGGGATGAAGCCGACGCGCACGCTCGCGTCGAGGCCGACGCTGAGGCCGTAGCTGAGGAACCAATCGCCGCGGTAGAAGTCGTACGTCACCGAGACGGACGCGAGACCGATGGTGGCGCCGGCGGTGACGTAGGCGGGGTCGAGCGCCTGGGGAGGCGTGACCGCCACGGGCTTCGCGAGCGGATCTTCGGCGCCGACCGGCCTGGGGGCGGGCGCGGTGCCGTCCTTCTTCGGGTCCTGGTCGTCGTGCCCGTCGGGGTCGATGCGGGTCGTCGGGTTGTTGGACGCGTACGCGTAGCGGTTGAGCGGAGCGGACCCGGCGAGGACGCCGTCGGGGCTGATGAAGCGACCGCTCCGCGGATCGTAGAGGCGCGCGCCGAAGTCGTAGAGCCCGACGCCGTCGCGCTCGCGGTCGGCGAACTCGGTCTTCGGGGTGTAGAGCGCGGCCGCGCCGGCGCCGGTGCGCAGCTCGCCGTAGGGCATGTACGAGCCGTCGAAGACCACGTTCCCGGCCTCGTCGGTGACGAGGGTGGTCGAGCCCACGGTATCCGGTAAGAGATAGCGGAGGCTGCCGTCGGGCGCGGTCTCGGCGTAGCTGTCGAGGTCGATGCGGAGGGCGGCGCCCTCCACCCGGGTGCCCTCGAACGGGTAGAGGGTCGTGACGCCGTCTTCGACCTTCCGATACGGCTGCTCCCCGACGAAGCTCCGCGTGATCGTCGTCGTCACGGCGCCGCGGGTGAGGCGGGTCACGACCGGCATGTTCTCCTCGTTCCACTCGAGGGCGAGGCCGTCGCTCCGCTGCACCAGGTTGCCGGTGGCGTCGTAGGTGTAGGTGATCGCCTCGCCGTCTTCGGTCGTCGTGCGGGTGACGGCGTGGGGCTTGTCGGGGTGATCGTAGGCTTGGGTCAGCGCGACCGGGCGCCCGCGGCCGGCGTCCCACGACCCCTTCGCGGTCAGGTTGCCCGCGGCGTCGTAGTCGTACGCCGACGCGGCGCCGCCGATCGTGGCCGACGTGAGCCGGTCGAGGTCGTCGTATTCGTAGGCGGCGGTGCGGCTCGGGCGGACGGCGTCGGTCACCCGGGTGAGGTTCCCGACCTCGTCGAACACGTACTCCTGGTCGAAGAGCGCCTCGTCGCCGCGCTGGAGCGCCACGCGACGGAGCCGCAGGTCGCCGGCGTCGTCGTAGCTGCGCGTGAGCCGCGTCCCGTTGCCGAGGGTGACCTCCGTCTGATCGCCGCGGGCGTTGCGGCGGACGCCGGCGGCGACGGCGCGCCGGACGCCTCCGCGGTCGAGCTCGGCGCGGACCGCCGAGCCGTCGCTCGCGAGCCCGTAGTGGAGCTTGTCGCCGCTCGCGAGCTTGCGCCACACCACGGCGACGCCGCGACCCTCGGCGCCGTCCACCGGGTATCCGTACTTGGTCTCTTCGGACAGCTCCTTGTCGCCGAGGCGCGCGTGGACGTACACCATGCGGCCGAGCGCGTCGTAGGTGTACTCCCACCGCGCGTCGTCGGTGCCGCTCGTGGTGAGCGTGCCGATGACGGCCTGGCCGGGCAGGTCCTGCTCGATCGGGCTCTTGCGCGAGCCTCCGTCGTCGTCGCAGCCGCCGAAGCAGCCGCCGGCGAGGGTGGGGAGAGCAGCGAGGGTGAGGATTCGGAGCAGCGGCTTCATCGGCGGACCTCCGGCTTGCGGCCGTCGTACGTGTTCTCGAGGAGGAGCTTGTCGCCGGCGCGACGGGTGCGCAGGCGCCCGAGGGCGTCGTGCTCCTGGGTGATGGTGCGCCCGCGGGGGTCGGTCTCGGAGACGGTGTTGCCGGCGTCGTCGAACACGTAGGTGTGGCGCCCGCCGAGGTTGGGGTCGGAGAGCGCGACGCGCCGCCCGAGCATGTCGTATTCGTAGGTGACGCGCTCGCGCGGGCCGCCGGGGCCCTGGATCGAGAGGAGGCGCCCGAGGGCGTCGTGCTCGAGCAGCGTGACGCACTCGCGCGCGGCGCAGCCGGCGACGCCGGCCTCGCGGGCGATGCGGGCGGTGTGGCCGAGGAGGTCGGTGTCGGTGCGGGTGACGCGGCCGCGGCCGTCGGTGGTGGTGACGCGGACCCCGGCGCCCGCGCCCGGGCCGTAGGCGGCCGTGCCGCGAGCCTGCACCAGGCGGTCGCCGAGGTAGAGGCCGGAGCGGGTGACCCGTCCGAGCGCGTCGCGCTCGGTGCGTGTATGTTGCACGTCGTCGGGGATGGTGAAGCGCGCCGCGGTGGGGAGCTTGGCGAAGAAGGGCGTGCTCACCCGCGCGACCCGGCCCATCACGTCGTGTTCGGTGACGGTGCAGATGGCGCCGCAGGCGTCCCCGCGGCACGCGCGGCCGGCAGCGTCGACCTCGCTGCAGCTCATCGGCGTGCGGCCGAGCCCGTCGACGAAGGCGACGCTGGTGGTGCCCGCGCCGCCGTTCTTGCCGACGGTGACGGTGCGCGCGGCGCCGGGGCGCCCGACGTCGAGGTACGACACACGGGTGGTGGGGCCCGAGGTCCCCGGCTTGCACGACGCGTCCGACACTCCAGGCGCGCTCGTGAGCGCGTCGCCGGGCACGGCCGTCTCGATGACCCGCCCGAAGTCGTCGAGCTTGGTGCAGGTCGCGTTGTCGTTGGGATCGACCCGGCGGAGGACCACCTCGGTCGAGCAGTCCGTCACCGTCGTGGCGACGTGGGGCGCTGCGCCCGGCTCGGGGCTCGGCGAGATCGCCGTGACCACGCGGGTGGGGGAGGCGGCGCTGCACACGCCGAAGCTCCGCGTGTAGGTCGTCGTGCCGCCGCGCGCGTCGATCGCCTGGAACGTCTCGCCGGTGTCGTAGTAGCGCACGCGGGTGGTGATCGCGCGGGACGGCTCCGGGAACGCGCGGCGCGAGGTCTCGAGGCCGATGGGGGTCACGCTGGCGTCGCGCGTCGGGCTGCCCGACGGGGCGAGGAGGACGGCCTCGTCGCGCTCGTCGTAGACGTGCTGGACCCGCGAGAGCGCAGGAGACGGGCGCGGAGGCTCGCCGCCGCCGCCGCAGTCGGGATCGTCCGGCTCCTTGCAGGGCCGCACCCCGGCGGCGGCCGCGGGGACGTCGGGCCCGTAGACCTCTTCGAGCTCCGGCAACCGGATCACGTTCCGCGCGAGGA
>JAEUKG010000107.1 GCA_016794325.1 Myxococcales bacterium
TCGCGCGCCGCGGCGCGGGTGGTGCCTTCGGTCGCCGGCAGCGCCATCGCACGGGAGGTGTCGGCCAGCACGATGACGCGGGCGCCGACCGTGCTCTCGGTGGCCGACACGCGCACCGGGCGCAGGATGGCGAGCAGGAGCCCGACGAGCGCGAGCGCGCCCGACCCCGCGAGGAGCGCGCGGGCGCGCCCGTGGCGGCGGAGCTCCACCCCGAGCGCGACGAGGCTCACCGCGGCGATCGCCACCGCGAGGATCGCGCACCACGCCGGCAGATCCGACGCGATCGCGAAGCGAGTGCTCGTGCTCGTCATGGGGCGTGGGCCTCGGCGATCACGGCTCGACGCGGGGGCCGAACGCGCGCCGGCGCATCAAGAACGGCGCGTGGACCTGATCGTCTTTGTAGTTGGAGCAGAGCGCGTACATCGCCACGTTGATCGCGAGCCGGATCGCCCGTTCGCGTTGGGGCTCGCCGCCGGGCTCGACGCGCTGCTCCCAGGTCCCGGTCTGCCCGCGGGCGAGCGCGCCCCCGAGATCGTGCGTCGAGAAGATGACCTGCGCCTGCCCGCTCTTGACGATCGCGTCGAGCGTCTTCGGGCCCTCGACCCGCCCCTCGGGGCGGCGCAAGAGGTAGAAGCTCCGCATCACGACGTGGCCGTCGCCGATCGAGATGGGGACGGTGTCGGGCAAGACGCGCGAGAGCTCGCGCCGCGCGCCGTCGCCGAAGGCGCTGCGCTTGCCCTCCGCGGTCGCCCCCGCGTCGTCGACGAAGAGGACGCCCCCGAGCGCGAAGAAGCGGCGGAGCCCGACGACCTCCTGGTTGGTGAGCGGCGCGACGGCGGCGTCGCCGCTCCAGTACAAGAACGGCGCGTCGGTGACGTGGGCGTCGTCGGCGCGGACTCCGGCGGGCGCGCGCTTCGCGGGGGCGCTCGTGCGCTGGATGAGCTCCCACGACCAGCGCGCCGGGGCCGACGGCCGCGCGGCGCCGGTCGTCCCCCCGGCGAGGAGCGGCCGCGGCTCGAAGGCGCCGACCTCCCCGAAGGCGCGGGCCGGCCTCGGCAACGCGGCGACGAGCAGGGCCACCGCCGCGCCGAAGCACCCCACCGCCCAAGCCGAGACCTTCACGACGTCATCCTCTGGGCGCCATCGTATACCGGCGGCCGATCGACGCGAAGCCGCGCGTCGTTCGACCTCGCCGTCAGTTGAAATCGTCGACGCGCCAGACGCCGCCGTCGCGCTTGAGGCGCACGTGGTGCCCGCCGGGGACGGTGACGGAGGCGGTGTCGCCGGTGGTCTGCACCGGGAGCGACTCCGGCTTCTCGAGGCCGGTCACGAGCGACCGCAGGTCCGCCTCGATGGCGGCGCGCGTCGCGGGGGTGACGACCCGCATCAGGCCAGCGTAGCTCCGGCGCGCGAGGACGCGGCGGAGGTGATCGAGCGCCTGCTCGGGGGTGCGCGCCCCGCCGGGGAGCGCGCCCGCCGCCGACACCCAGAACCGGCCGCGGTCGAGCTCGAGCGACGCCTTCTCGCCGTCGTCGAACGCGAGGTGGGCGGTCGCCTCGACCCGAGCCTCCTTCGAGAGGAGCGCGCGCGACTGCTCGGCGAGCTCGTCGCGCTCGTCCTTGACGATCTGGCGGACCTCGTCGCGCGAGCGCGAGCGGCGCGCGGAGGTCGTCATCATCTCGTAGATCGCGTCGGAGTCGCCGCGCGCGGCCGCCTGCGCGTATTCACCGGCCGCGACCTTCGGATCGGGAACCGAGCTCCCGGCGCAGCCCGCCAGAAAAAACGTCCCGAGCGCGCCGAGCGCGAGCGAAAGCCGCGTGTCCATGCGGCGCCGAGCCTATCACACCTTGGGGCGGGTCGAGGCCCGCTCCTTGCCGCCGCGATCGCCCGCGGCCAGCGCGAGGTCGAGGTCGAAGACGTCGGTCAGGAGCGCGCTCTTGGCTCGGACGGTCCACTCCTCGAGCTCGCGGGCGTCGTCGCCGACCAAGGTGAGCACGAGGCGCCGGCGGCCGCGGTCGAGGACGGGCTCGATGTCGGTCACCTTCCCGAGGTGCTCGCGGTCGAGCGCGTCGCCGATGCGCAGGATCGCGGCGAGGGCTCGGACCTTGGCCCGCGCGTCTTTGTCGAGCTCGCGGAAGTTCGGGTGCGCGACGTCGGGCGGGCTCTTGCGGTGGTAGCGGGCGACGTTCGCGACCAGCGCCCGCTCGTCCGGCGACAGGCCCATCACGTCGGAGTGCTGGATGAGATAGTAGCTGTGCTTGTGGTGGCCGTCGTAGCGGACGAAGTCGCCGATGTCGTGGAGCACGGCGGCCGCGCGGAGCAGGAGCCGCTCGCGGCGCCCGTAGCCGTGGAGGGGGCCGAGGGCGTCGAAGATGACGG
Source organism: Myxococcales bacterium (assembly GCA_016794325.1). Lineage (GTDB taxonomy): Bacteria > Myxococcota_A > Polyangia > Polyangiales > Polyangiaceae > SXNL01. Next base: position 2,380 of record JAEUKG010000107.1, read on the forward strand.
CGGAGAGGCGCGCGACGTGGCGGCCGTGCGCCTCGTCGAACTTGTACCGGGCGCCGAGGCGCACGCACGCCTCCACCACGCCCTCCTCTTCGCCTTGGGTGTCCCAGAGGTCGAAGTGCTTGGCGACGAGCTCCTCGAGGATGCCCTCCTTGAGCCCGACCCCGGGGACGACGATGGCGGGGATGCGCGCGAGGGCCGCGGCGCGCCCGTAGATCGCGGCCGCGGGGACGACGGTGTCGGCGCGGTCCGGCCGGAGGCCGAAGGTGTCGCGGCGCTCGGCGACGGAGAGATCGCAGAGCCGCTCGAGCATCGCCGGCAGGGCGCGCGCGTCGATCGCCCGCGCGTGGCCGGCGTAGCCGCCGACGAACGGGCAGAGATCGGCGAGCGTCTCGCTGTTGCCCCCGGTCGCCACCACGAGCTCGGGGTCCCACCGCTTCGCGTGGGGCTTCACCTCCACGAACGCGCGGTCGACCGACTCGACGAGGAGGCGGCGCTTCTCGCGATCGACGGCGCCGTCGCCGCGCAGGTACGTCTCGAGCAAGCGCACCGTGCCGACCGGCATCGACATCGAGAACGAGCTCTGCCCGCGGTCGAGGTAGGTCACCTCCGTCGAGCCGCCGCCGACGTCGACGAGGAGGGCGCGCCTGTCGGCGAGCCCGGCGCGGCGCATCACCGCGAGGCGGATGAGGCGCGCCTCCTCCACGCCCTCGATGACGTCGAGCTCGACGCCCGCCTCACGGCGCGCGCGCTCGACGAGGACGGCGGAGTTCTCGGCCTCGCGCACGGCGCTCGTCGCCGTCGCGCGGTAGGCGTCGACCTTCGCGGCGTCCATCGCCTCGCGGAACTGCTTGAGGGCGGCGCACGCCTGGCCGAGCGCCGAAGACGCGATGCGGCCGGTGACGAAGACCTCGGCGCCGAGGCGCACCGGCGCGCGGAGGCTCAGGACCTCGCGCCACCCGCTCGAATCGCGGTCGGGCAGGAGCGAGAGCTGGTCGACGGCCCCCGGCGCCGACGCCTCCACGATCCGCAGCCGCATGGCGTTCGAGCCGATGTCGATGGCCGCGAAGCGGGGCATGAGCGGCACGTTACCCCAGCCGCGCGCCGCGCCCCAAGGGCGACGACGCGACCGAGCGCCGCATTTTCGGCGCCGCGCGACGAGCGCTCGCGGAGGGAGGTTTACAACCGCGCCCGGTGATCTAGGGTGCCTCCGTGGCCAAAGCTCGCTCGACCCCGCGAACCGATCCCGGCGCCGCGCAGCGCGCGACGACCGTGCTCGTGGCCGGCGGCGTCGCGATCGCGGCCGGGCTCGCGATCGCCGGCACCTACGACTCGCGGATCGGCGGCGCGGTGACGCTCCTCGGCTGGGCGCTCTCGCTCTTCGGGCTCCACCGCTTCGGGCGCCTGGGGCCGGCGTGAGGCGCCGGTCGCCGCTCGCTCAGAGATCGCTGCGCAGGACGACGACGCCCGCGTTCGGGCCGAGCTTCTCGACGCGCCGCGCGCCGTAGCCAAACGAGCGCCCGGTGATCGGGAAGGGCGCGCTCACCGGTCCGGAGGCCGTCTTCTCAACCAGGTTCTGCTTGGCGAGCTCGTCCTCGTTCACCTTCGGGGTGAGCGGCGCCATGTAGACGCCCGAGGAGTCGAAGACGCCGACGTACACGACCGGCAGCTTTCCCGGGTCGCCCGCCGCGCGCGCCTTCTCGGTGAGGTCGCGCTTGAGGATCTCCTGCAGGTGCCGCGCGAACGCGCGGTAGGTCCAGCCGGTGACGAGCATGCCCACCACCTTGCCGTCGGCGTTCTTCACCGGCGACGCCGCGACCCAGTCTTTGTCTGGGCCGGCGGGGCCGGGCGGGCCCGGGAACGCGCCGGTCGTGGTGACGTATTGGCCGCCGAGCGCCTTGCCGAGATCGGGGAAGACCTTCGACAGATCCTGGTTGGCCATCGCGTCCTGCTCGAGGTCGTTGCGGATGGCGACGCCCTTGTCGTCGGCGAGCGCGAAGAACGTCGATTTGGCGACGAGGAGATCGGGGACGTCGCGGCGGACGCGCTGGAGCTCCTTGCGCACCTGCGGGAGGTTCGAGCGAGGATCTTCGCCGCGGGTGAAGAGGGGCGCGACCTTCTTCGCGCCCTCGGGCAGGCCGCGCTCGATCTCGCCCACGTCTTTGGCCGCGGTGTCGGCGACGAGGGCGACGTTTTCGGCCGCCGCGGCGGCGTTCGCCTTGCCTTCGTCCTTGCAGCCGGTGGCCGCGCCGAGCGCGAGCGTCACCGTCACCGCCGTCGTCCAACCCAAGGCTGCGCTCTTCGCCATCGCACTCCACCATACACCACCCTTGCCGCGGGCGCACACGGCTGCGACAATGATCCTGGCGATGGACGTGCGCAGGAGCACCCGCATCGCGACGAGCTTCTGGGTCGCGGTCGAAGGCGTCGACGGCGAGCTCACCCGCCGCATCGGCGACGTGAGCGGCACCGGGATCTACTTCGAGACCGAGCGCGACGTCGGGGGCGTGGGTACCGTCCAGTGGCTCCACGTGATGTCGTCGGATCGCGCCCGCGAGATCCGGGTGATGGCGTACGTGGTGCGCACCATCGCCCTCGAGGACGTCCGGGGGAAGTTCTGCGGGGTGGCGCTCGAGTTCATGCCCGAGAGCGACGCCGCGGCCGAGGCGCTCTACGATTTCGTGCGCTACGCGCTGTCGCTCCGCGGGACGCCGGCGCCTTCGGCGGCGGCCAGGCTCGCGTCGCGCCTCGACGCCGGCGCGGGCGCCCAGGACGCGACGGTGCAGCGGCTCAGCGTGCGCGCGATCGTCCTCGAGACGAGCTGGGCGGTCGGCGTCGGCGAGGTCGTCAAGATCGACATCGTGCCGCCGGGCTCGGCCAAGACGCTGCAGCTCCGCGGCCACGCGACGAGCGTGGTCGCCCCGAGCTCGCCGCTCGCGGGCTACCAGATCGAGGTGGAGGTCGACGTCGAGAAGCCGGCGCCGCTCACCCGGCGCTCGTCGATGTCGCTCGAGGCGGTGCGCGGGCCGCGCCCGACGGCGCCGCCGCTGCCGCCGCCGCGCGAGCCCGAGGCGGTGGCCGACACCCTCGACCAGCTCTTCTCGAACCTCATCCATCCGAAGGAGGAGCGCCCGCCGGCGCGCGCTCTCTCCGGCGCGCTCGACCGCGTGCGCTTGCCGACGCTCTGCTCGCTCTTCGAGATGGAGCGGCTGACGGGCGTGCTCACCGTGCGGAGGGCGGGCGAGGAGGCGCGCCTCTACCTCCGCGACGGTCAGATCGTCGACGTGGAGCCGCGGCCGGCCGATCGACCGGCGCGCGCGCGCGCGGCCGAGCTGCTCGGGTGGGCGGAGGGGAGCTTCGACTTCGCCGCGGAGCCCGTCGATCGCGCCGACGCGATCGGGACGCGCACGACCGCCCTCATCCTCGACACCGCGCGCGAGGACGACGAGGCTCGCCACCGAGGTGGGCCGTGAGCGACTCGAAGAAGGCGGTGAAGGTCCTCACGCAGGTCGCCTCCCACGCGAACACGATCGCGGACACCTACCGAGCGGCGCTCGCGCCCATCAAGCTCGGCGAGCACGGCGTCGACATGACGGCGCCCGAGGAGAGCACCCAGGGCGGCAAGCTCGCGCTCCAGCACATCACCCTGCGGGCGCCGACGGGGCTCGCGCTCGTCGTCGGGGTCGTCAACGCGATCGAGAAGACGACGGAGCTTCGCACCTATCCGCACGTGCTCAAGGTGTACTTCGAGCGGTTCCACAAGGCGGCGCCGTTCTCGGAGGAGGACTACCGCGCGTTCGTCGAGCGCACCGAGGGGATCCTCGGCGCGTTCGGGATCACGGTGAAGCACGCCGATCCGCCCGAGGGCGAGGAGCCGGCGCTCGCGCGCGCGCCGGCCGCCGAGGCCGCCGCTCCGCGCCGCGTCGGCCCCATCGTCCTCGGGGGCGCGCTCGTCGTCGTGGTGGTCCTCGCGCTGGTCGCGTTCGCGGTGCTTCGATCTCGCTGAGCCGCCGCCGCCCTTCGTGTTAACGTCGGCGGCGGAGGTGACGATGGACGTTCGCGCAGCGGTGGCTTGGAAGGCGGGGGATCCTCTCACGGTGGAGACGGTGCAGCTCGAGGGCCCGAAGGCCGGCGAGGTGCTCGTCGAGATCAAGGCGACGGGCGTCTGCCACACCGACGAGTTCACGCGGTCGGGGCAGGACCCGGAGGGCCTCTTCCCGGTCATCTTCGGGCACGAGGGGGCGGGCGTGGTGGTCGACGTCGGGCCCGGCGTCACGAGCCTCAAGAAGGGCGACCACGTCATCCCGCTCTACACGCCCGAGTGCCGCGGCTGCAAATCGTGCCTCAGCCGCAAGACGAACCTCTGCACCGCGATCCGCGCCACCCAGGGCAAGGGCGTGATGCCCGACGGCACGAGCCGGTTCTCGATCGGCGGCAAGCCCGTGCACCACTACATGGGCTGCTCGACCTTCGCGAGCTACACCGTCCTGCCCGAGATCGCGCTCGCGAAGATCCGGGAGGACGCGCCGTTCGACAAGGTCTGCTACATCGGCTGCGGCGTCACCACCGGCGTCGGCGCCGTCATCAACACCGCGAAGGTGGAGGCGGGCGCGAACGTCGTCGTCTTCGGGCTCGGCGGCATCGGCCTCAACGTCGTGCAGGCGGCGCGGATGGTCGGCGCCGACAAGATCGTGGGCGTCGACATCAACCCCGCCCGCGAGGCGCTGGCGCGCGACTTCGGGCTCACGCACTTCGTCAACCCGAAGGAGGTCGGCAAGGACCTCGTGGCCCACCTCGTCGAGCTCACCGGCGGCGGCGCCGACTACTCGTTCGAGTGCGTCGGCAGCGTCGAGCTGATGCGCCAGGCGCTCGAGTGCTGCCACCGCGGCTGGGGCGAGAGCATCATCATCGGCGTGGCCGGGGCGGGGAAGGAGATCGCGACCCGCCCGTTCCAGCTCGTCACCGGGCGCGTGTGGAAGGGCTCGGCCTTCGGAGGCGCGCGCGGCCGCACCGACGTCCCGAAGATCGTGGACTGGTACATGGAGGGCAAGATCCGCATCGACCCCCTCATCACCCACAAGCTCCCGCTGACGCGCATCAACGAGGCCTTCGATCTGATGCACGAGGGCAAGTCGATCCGCGCGGTCGTGGAGATGAGCTGACGGGCACCCGGGCTTGCGCTCACCGCGGAGGTTGTGGTTGAGTCGGGCCCACCGAGCCGAAGTGGCGGAATGGCAGACGCAGCGGATTCAAAATCCGCCGAGGTAACCCCTCGTGTGGGTTCGAGTCCCACCTTCGGTACTACGCGGAACCGTTGGGCGATTCGTCGCCGGCGAGCTCCAAACCCGACGCGGCGGATTTTTCGCCGAGCCCCGATCGGGAATTGATCGGGAGAACCCCGGCGAGCGCCAAGCCAGCGACCACCGGCGCGGCCGAGGTCGACAAGGCGGCGGCGGTGGACGAGGAGCAGGCCGCCGGAGCACCCTCGTCGCGGTCGGCGGTCTCGACCGAGGACGCCCTCGCGCGCGCTCTCGAGGCCGCGGCGCTCGCGGGGCGGTGGGACGTTGTGGCGGCCCTCGCGCGCGAGCTCGAGGCGCGCCGGCTTGCCGGCGACGCGCAGATCGTGTCGCTCGGCCGCCGCCGGGTTTGACGCGGCCGCGGAGTCACGCCACACAAGGAAGCGCCCCCGGGTGGTCAGACCCGGAGGCGCGCAGCCGAGCACGAGGTAGGTCGTGTCGCCGACGAAGAAGCCTAGCCAAAGATCCCAGTCACGCAAGACGCGGGCGCAGACGAAGAAGGCCGAGGGCCAGTCCGCATTCCTTCGCACGGTGGCGGATCAAGCTCGCGCCGAGGCCCAAGCGCTCGCTGCGAAGGACATGTGGCCGAGTCGGTGGTGGAGGGAAATCGAGGAGCTGGCCCTCGAATGGTCTGTCTCGCCAGAGTACCCGACGCGATCGCGAGCGCCCTCGACGTCGTTGCGCGACGACTTCGTTGCGTCAGCGCGTGGCGCCCTTGGGGCAACCGAGCACCATGACTTCGTCCGTCGCGAGGTCGAGCGCCGGTTCGGTGCGTCCACGTCGTGCGAGGAGCGTCGTCACATCGAAGAGTGGACCCTCCTGCGCGCCGGGTTCGCCGACGCAGGGATCGACCAGCGCGAGGTGGAGGCGTACCTTGGCCACCGGTTCGACGACGCATCGACCACTACGAGT
>JAEUKG010001020.1 GCA_016794325.1 Myxococcales bacterium
CGGCGGCGCGCGACGCCCCGCGCGAACGCCACCGCCGCGACGAGGACGGGCGCCGCCACGAGCGCGGCGACGACGTAGAGCCGCTGACGGCTGGGCAGCGCGCCGACGTCGAGCGCGGTGGCGACGGCGAGCGCACCCCGCCCCGAGGCGGCGAGGACGACGGCCGCGGCGAGGCCGAAGAGGACGGTGCGGCGGAGGTGAGCGGTCACGACCCCGGACGAGGATAGCGGCGAGCGCGCGCGGTTGAGCGCGGCCCGGGCCGCCTTGGGCGCCCGGCGCGCGCGACGCCCGCCGCGACGCGGAGAAATCCGGCGCGCCGCGGCCCACGGCGCGCGACCGTGAGTAGAAATTGGGGTGGAGTCAGCCGCGGCGCGGGGCGGGGCCGCGGGTCACTGCGGGAGGCACTCGAGCACGATCCGCCGCGTCTCCTCGAGCTGGCGCTGCAGCGGCCCGAAGTCGAACTCGTCGGGGTCGTGGGGCATCGCGGCGAGCTCGGCGATGCGGGCGTCGAGGTGCGCGAGCGCGTCGGCGCGGGAGATCAGGCGGTGGTCGCTCACCCCCTTCACGGTCGGGAAGCGGCGGGCCACCTCTTTGTGCGAACCGGTATAGACGACGACGCGCACGTCGAAGCGGTCGCAGATCTCGACGCTGCCACCGGGCTCCCACGACCACCACGCGAACCCGACCGGAGACATCGCCTGGGGCCCGAAGTCGTCGTAGCGGAAGAGCACGGTGCGCCCCGGCTCCGACGGCGGCGACGGCGGGAGCACCGGGCGCGTCCCGTCCGAGTTCAGGGCGCGGGGGCAGTCGGCGCGACGCGCGGCGGAGGTGGGCGGCGGCGGCGGCAGCGCCGCGCACCGAGGGCCGACGGGCAGCGCGGCGATCGTGGGCGCGGAGCGCGGGAGCGAGGACACGGGGGCTTCGAGGACCGGATCGCGGCGCGAGCACCCGAGCGCGATCGTGCACGCGGCGGCGCCAATCGCGGCGGTGACCGGGCGAGACATGGCCCCGACCTTAGCGCACCTCGCGCCCCGAGGTGGACGACTCGGTCGCCCACTCGGCGACGAAGCGATCGACGCGGGCGAAGCCCTCGGGGCCGAGCGTGTCGTGCCCCACCCCGTCCAGCGCGAGGAGCACGCACGAGCCGCCGGCAGCGCGGATGCGCGCCGCGTCACGCGCCACGCCGGCGAACGGCACCGACTCGCGATCGGCGGTGCCGTGGATCGCGAGGCACGGGCGCCGGTACGACTCCCACAGCGGGCCGACGCCCGAGCCGAGCATCTGCCGCCAGAAGAGCGCGGTGCGCCCCCAGAACGGCGCCGAGCCCGCGAGGCTCCGGACCTCGTTCGCGGCGGCGGTGAAGCGCGCGGGCGCGCCCGACGCCGCGTCGAGATCCGCGAAGACCGACGAGAGCTCGGCGAAGCCGCCGGAGAGGTCGACGAGGGCCGCGACCTCTTCGGGTGCGCGCTCCGCGTAGAGGCGCGCGACGTGCGCGCCCGCCGAGTGGCCGACGAGGACGAGCGGACCGTGGGGGTGCGCGGCCCGCACCGCGGCCACGATCGCGCCGAGCTCGTCCACCCGGTGCAGGAAATCGAGCGCGCGGAAGCGCGCGGGGGCGGCCTCGCAGGTGGCGTTCACGAGCGTCTTCGGCCGCACGAGCACGAAGCGCCCGGTGTTCTTCACCAAGAACCGCGACCACCGCCGCTCGGAGAACGCCTCGCATCGAGCGCCGTCGCCCTCGAGGACGACGAGCACCGGGAGGTCGCGGCCCGCCCCCGCCGGGGCGCCCGCCCACCACTCGAGCGCCTCGCCCCGATACGTGTAGGATGCACGTTCGAGGTGGACCTGGAGCCCGAGGCGGTTCGAGGGCGCGCAGCCCGCGGCCGCGAGCGCGAACGCGAGCGCGAGCGCGCGGCCGCGCGAGCGCGTCACACCTCGAACTCGGCCTTCTCGAGGAGCTCCGTGACCCGCCACAGGAACGAGTTCGCCGCCACGCCGTCGACGATGCGGTGGTCGTAGCTGAGCGCCATGTACATCACGGGGTGGATGGCCATGTGGTCCTCCCCGTCGGGGCCCTCGACCACGACGACGCGCTTCTGGATCTCGCCCATGCGGAGGATCCCGACGTTGGGCTGGCTGATGATCGCGCCGCCGAAGAGGTTGCCCTTGAGGCCCGGGTTCGACACGCTGAAGGTGGCGCCCGAGAGGTCGTCGACGGTGATCTTGCCGTTCTTGGCGCGACGCGCGAGGTCGTCGATCGCGCGGACGATGCCGCGCACGCCGAGCTCGTCGGCGCGGCGCACCACCGGCACCACCAGACCCTCGGGCGAGTCCACGGCGACGCCGATGTTCACGTCCTTGAAGACGACGTAGGCGTCGTCGAGGACGCGCGCGTTCAGATCGGGCGTCTCGCGCAGCGCCCGGGCGACGGCGACGGTGACGAAGGCGAGCATCGTCAGCGACAGGCCCTCCTTCTTGTAGCGATCCTTGTTCGCCTCGCGCAGGCGCGCGGCCTTGTGGAGGTCGACCTCGGCGACCGTCACCACGTGGGGCGACGTGACCTTGGAGTAGGCCATGTGGTCGGCGGTGATGCGGCGCCGACGCGTGAACGGCACCACCTTGTCGCCCTCGTTGGGGCGGTACGGCGGAACCTTGAACGCGCCATAGCCGACGCCGGGCACCGGGGGGACGAAGCCGCCGCCGGCGTTGATCATCTGGGCGAGCTGCGCGGTGCGGGCCGGAGGAGCCGGGGCCGCCGGGGCGCCCATCGCCTTGTCGGCGATCGCGCGCATCGCGGGCGACATCGGGGGCTCGGTGCGCGGCGGGGCGTCGGCGGCGCGCAAGACGTCGTCTTTGGTGATGCGACCGCGCTCGCCCGTGCCCTGCACGGCGTCGATGTCGACCGAGTTCTCGAGGGCGGCTTTGCGCGCGGTGGGGGTCGCGAGCGCGGCGCCGGTGGCGCTGCGCGAGGCCGCGGGCGCGGCCGGAGCCGCCGCGGGCGCGGGCGCCGCCGCTGCCGCCGCGGGCTGGGCCGAGTCGTCGAGCTGCAGGAGCACCGAGTGGACGGGGACGACGTCGTTCTCGCGGACGAGGAGCTTCACGACGCGACCGCCCGCGGGCGCGGGGACCTCGGTGTCGGCCTTGTCGGTCGCGACCTCGAGGAGCGGCTGATCCTTGTGGATCACGTCGCCCTCGCGGACGAGCCACTTCGTCACGGTGCCTTCGCTCACGCTCTCCCCGAGCTGGGGCATCTTCACGTCGATGACCATCGCGCGCAAACCTCTCTTCTTGGGCGGGCCTACCCTAGAACACCCGGGGGGTGGATAGGGTCGAAAATCGCGCCGGCGAGGGTAGCTCGGCCGCACGAAACCGCGCGCGGATGCTTCACCGACGGCACCGACCGCGCCGACCGCGGCTCGGCCGCGCGCCGCGCTCAGCGCGCGCGCCGCAAGGACGCGACGAAGTAGCCGTCGGTGCCGTGAACGTGCGGCAGGAGCCGCAGCGACGACCCTCCGCCGGAGAGCCGCTCGCCGATCGCGGAGTCGAACGGGGCGGCCTCGAAGTCGGGCCGAGCGGCGAGGACGCGGGCGACCACGTCCTCGGCCTCCTCGCGCAGAACGCTGCATACTGCATAGAACGCGCGGCCCCCCGGCTTCACCCGGTCGAGCGCCGTGGCGAGGATCTTCGCCTGGAGCGCGGGGAGGGCGACGAGGTCCTCCGGACGGCGGCGGAGGAGGATCTCCGGGCGCCGGCGGAGGGTCCCGATCCCGGTGCAGGGCGCGTCGACGAGCACGCGGTCGTAGAGCTCGCTGAGGTCGCCGGGCCCGACCGACAGATCGGCGGCGACGGCGCGACGCACCGAGAGCCCCGCGAGGGCGAGCTCGTCGCGCGCGCGCGCGAGCTTCTTGTCGTGGAGATCCACCGCGTCGACCGCGCCGCCGGGGAGGACCGAGCGCGCGAGGATCGCCGTCTTGTGGCCCCGCCCCGCGCACGCGTCGAGCACGACCTCGCCCGCGCGCGCCCCGACCGCGAGCGCGACCGCCTGCGAGCCCTCGTCTTGCGGGGAGAAGGCCGCGCCGAAGCCCGGGAGCGCGGTGAGCGGGCCGCTCGGGGCGAGCACGATCGCGAGATCGGAGACGAGCCCGCGGCGCACGTTCTCCTCGCCGAGCGCGGACGCGAGTCGACCGACCCACTCCTCCCGGGCGGCGGGGTCGGCGCAGCGCACCGCGATCGGCGCGCGCTCGGCCGAGGCCGCCCACATCGCCGACGCGCCGTCCTCGCCGAGCGCGGCCGCGAGGGACGCCTCGAGCCACGCCGGCGCGCGGACTCCTCGGGCGGCCGCCTCCGGGGCGCGGCCCTCCGCGGCGAGCTTGCGCAACACCGCGTTGACGAAGCCGCCGAGCCGCTTTCCGCGGGCCCGCGTCACCGCCCTCACCGCGGCGTCGACCGCCGCGTGCGGGGGGACCCGCTCGAGGCAGAGGAGCTGGTACGCGGCGAGGACGACCTCGACGCGCGTGACCTTGTCGGGGAAGCGCCGATCGCGGGTGTGCGCGAGCGCGCGCTCCTCGAGCCACGCGAAGCGCCGGAGGGTGCCGTAGACGAGCTCGGTCGCCAGCGCTCGATCGCGTGGCGCGAGCTGCGGCCTCGACGCGATCTCGGCGTCGAGCAGGGCCGCGGCCCACGCGTCGCCGTGGACGACGCGCGACAGCACGCGCGCCGCGATCGCCCTCGCGTCGACGGCCGGCGTGTCGGCCGCGGCCGGACCGCTCAGGGCGCCTCGGCCTTCAGCTTGAACTGCGGCGGCGGCGGGAACGTCGTGCTCGAGTTGCTCCACGGCTGGGCGTGGACGACGATCTTCTCGCACACGGCGAGGGCGATGCCTCCGCCGTTGGCCTTGGTGAGGCCCGGGCACCAGGCGGAGACGCCCGACTCGGGGCTGCCGTAGCCGCCGGCGCCGCTCGCGCCTTCGGACACGACGCCGGTGCACGCTTGGCGCTCGGCGCTGGTCGCGGGCGTGGTCGCGCGGCGATAGAACGTGAGGAACGCGTCGTCGTCTTTGCCGCTCGCGGTGCAGACCGCCCACGCCGACAGGACGATCGGGGCGCTGGATGTATTCTGCACGACCCAATAGCGGCCCGGCTGGAGGTTCGCGCCGTCGAGAGTCGCCGGGCACACGCCGGAGGCGGTGAAGCGCGACATCGTGGGCGCGGTGCCGAAGCTCGAGGTGACGGTGGTGGTCGCGCCCACCGCGCCGAGGGTGACGTCGACGCCGGCGGTGTTGCAGCCGACCACGAGGTTGCCGGCGTTGCTGGTGCCGCCGCCAGGAGCGCCGTTCTGCACGGTGATGGCGAGGGTCGCGGGCGCGGTGAGCTGGGCCGCGGGGACGACGGCCTGGAGCTGGGTCGCGCTCATGTACGTCGTCGCGATCGGGGCGCCGTTGACGCGGACCACGCTGCTGCCCACGTACCCGGTGCCGGTGACGATGATGGTCGTGTTGGGGGCGCCCACGGCCACCGCGCTCGGGGCGACGGAGGCGACGGTCGGGGCCGGGTTGTTGATGGTGAAGGCGATCGCGGTGGACGTGCCGCCGCCGGGGGCGGGCGTCACCACGCGCACGTTGATCGTGCCCGCGGCGGCGAGCTGGGCCGCCGAGAGCGTCGCCTTGAGCTGGGTGTTGCTCACGTAGGTGGTCGCTGCAGCGGCGCCGTCGAACGTGATCTGCGACGCCGGGAAGAAGTCGGTCCCGGTCGCGGTGATCTGCACCGGGGCGCTCCCCGCGGTCGCCGACGTGGGGCTGATCGACGCGAGGGCGGGCGTCGGGTACGTCACCCGGAAGGTCATCGGCGCGCTCACGCCGCCGCCCGGGGGCGGGCTCGAGACCGCGACCGGGAAGTCGCCGACCGCCGCCAGCGAGGCCGCGGGGACCGCCGCCGTGACCTGGGTCGCGCTGACGAACGTGGTCGTGAGGGCGACGCCGTTGAAGAGCACCTTGCTCGCGGCCACGAAGCCCGTGCCGCTGACCGAGAGGGTGAAGCCCGCCGAGCCGACATTGGCGGTGGTGGGGTTGATCGCGGTGACGGTGACGTTCGGGTTCGAGACCGTGAACGAGATCGCCGCCGACGTGCCGCCGCCGGGCGTCGGGTTCTTCACCGCGACGTCGAAGCTGCCGGCGGTGGCGAGCTTGGCCGCGGGGACGACCGCGGTGAGCGAGGTCGCGCTGTTCAGCGTGGTGGCGAGCGGAGTGCCGCCGAAGGTGACCATCGCGCCGGTGACGAAGCCGGTGCCGGTGACGGTGACGTTGGTGTCGGGCGAGCCGGCGACGACCGACAGGGGCGCGAGCGCGGTCGCGGTGGGCGCCGGGTTCTCGACCGCGAACGGGAGCTCGGCGCTCACGCCGCCGCCCGGCGCGCTCGTGCCGACCGAGACCTTGAGGGTGCCCGTCGCGGCGAGCTTGGCGGTGGGGAGGGTGGCGGTGAGCTCCGTGGCGCTCACGTAGGTGGTGGGGAGCGGAGCGCCGTCGAGCTGCGCGACCGAACGCGCCACGAACTTCTTGCCGGTGAGGGTGATGGTGGGGCCGGGCGATCCCACGGTCGCCTTCGCGGGCGCGATCGTCGTGAGGACGGGGGGCTCGGCGGTGTTCGGATCCGGGGCGTCGGGGTCGCCCGCGTCCTTGTCGGCGCCGGTGCTGGCGTCTTCGGTCGGGGTGACGAAGCCGCCGCCCGAGTCGACGGCCGGGACCTCGGCGATCTCGGGCGCGCCCGTGCTCCCGTTGGCGCAGCCCGCCCCCCCGCCGACGGCGAAGACCACGAGGAGCGCGATGACCGCAAAGAGAAGACGAGCGCGAGACGACATGGAACACCTCAGAATACGACGCGCGCAGCTCAGCACATTTCGGGAGGATGTGCCACCTGCCCGACGCAATTGAGACAGGGAGGTAAGTGCTGTCTTTCCGAGCATTTACGCCCGAGCCGCGGGCCGACGTGGCCGGCTCGGGTGCCGCGGAGGCCGGAGCTGCAGGCGGCGCGGGCGGTGGCCCCCGCCTCGACCCGGCCTCCCCCGGCCTCAGGGCGACTGCGCCGTCAGCTCGCGGACGTGGCCGCGGATGACGTCCCACTTGCGGGCGACGTCGTTCTTGAACGCGATGGCCATCAGGGTCACGAGCACGAACATCCCGATCAGGCTGGCGATCTCGCGGGCCCGCAGCGAGATCGGCCGGCGACGGACGGCCTCGATGAGGAAGAGGGCGAGGTGACCGCCGTCGAGGACGGGGATGGGCAGGAGGTTGATGAGCCCGAGGTTGATGCTCGTGATCGCGATCGCGCGGACGAAGTAGCTCGTGCCCATCGCGCCCGCTTGACCGGCGACGTCGTAGAGCGTGATCGGCCCACTCACTTGGGATAGGCTGACGCGGCCCTGGAACAGGCGGAGGAGGATGACGACGGTGACGCGCAGGGCGTCGCGGGTCTCCTCGAACCCCGCGCGGACGGCGTAGAAGTAGGGGCTCGGGTTCGGCACCATCTTGTCGGGCGCGCTCGGCAGCCAGTGGGTGGTGCGGAAGACGTAGCGTTCGTAGGGCTGCCCGAGCTCGTCGGTCCACTGCTCTTGGCGGACCTGGAGCTCGCCGCGGAGGCGCTCGCCGGCGCGCGCCCACTCGAGGGTCCGCATGCGGCTGCCGCCGCGGAGCAGGTCGCCCTCCATCGCCTTCCAGTTGCGCACGGGCGCGCCGTCGAGGGTGAGCACGCGATCGCCGGGGCGGAGCCCGGCGCGCCACTCGCTCGACCCCTCGGGGACGAAGGCGACGAAGAGATCGGCGCTCTCGATGCCGGTGCGGGCGAGCATGTCCTTCTCCCGCGCCGGCTGGTCCTCGATCTTGGCGTCCTCCTCGCGCGTGAGCGGCGACAGCGTGGCCACGCCCGGCTCGAGCACGGCGAGGTCGGCGAGGCCGCCCATCGTGCGCGCCGACACCGGGCGGAGGTAGGTGACCACCAGGGTGTCGCCGCGGCTCTGCGAGAGCATGCGCGCGAGGTCGACGAAGCGATCGACCTTGCGGCCGTTCACCGCGGTCACGCGGTCGAAGGTGCGGAGCCCCGCGCGGTAGGCCGGCGACGTCGGGGACGGGATGCCGATGACCGGCGCCGGGAAATGGTGGCCCACGCCGATCGCCCCGTAGCTCTCGACGAGGTCGAGCTCCGGCGGCTCGAGCTGGCGGACCTCGCGGGTCGGCGTCACCGGCACCTCGATGGTCTTGCCGTCGCGGAGCACGCGCAGCACGACCGGGATACCCGCCTTCTTCGCGACGGCGCGCTGCAGGTCGTACGACGTGGCCACGTTCGCCCCGTCGACCGCGAGGATCACGTCGTCGGGGTGGAGCTTGCCCTCGGCGGCCTTGCCCGGCAGCACCACCCCCACCGTCGGCGGCAAGAACTCGCGGTCGCCGATCGACACCGACACGTAGAGGAGGACGGGGAAGAGGATGTTCATCGCCGGGCCCGCGAGGACGATCACCACGCGCTTCCACAGCGCCTGGGCCTCGAAGGTGCGGGGCGCGTCCTCGGGGAGGATGGGCTCGCCCTTCCCCTTCTCCAGCATCTTCACGAAGCCGCCGAAGGGCAGGATCCCCAGGCAATATTCGGTCTCTTTGCCGCGGACGCGGAGGATCTTCGGGCCGAAGCCGATCGAGAACGTGAGGACCTTCACCCCGAAGATCTTCGCGGCCACGAAGTGGCCGAGCTCGTGGATGAAGATGAGGATGCTGACGAAGAGAACGAAGTAGAGGAGGTCCACCTCGCGCCTCCCTTCGGGCTCAGGCCGCGCGCTTGCCGAGGTGCGCGAAGGCGGCCTCGAAGAGGCGCGCGCCGTCGGTGCCGCCGAGGGCGGGCTCGCTCATGCGCTCCGGGTGCGGCATGAGGCCGAGGACGTTCTTCGACGCGCCGCCGTACACGCCGGCGATCGAGCGCAGGGAGCCGTTCGGGTTCGCGGCGTCGGTGACCGCACCCGACGCGTCGCAGTAGACGAGGGCGATGCGCCCCTCGCCCTCGAGGCGGGCGAGCGTCTCGGGCGTCGCCTGGTAGCGGCCCTCGGCGTGCGCGATGGGCATCCGCCACACCGTGTCGAGCTTCGGCGTGAACGGGCCCTCGGCGTGCACGCGGACGAACACGTCCTTGCACTCGAAACGCATGTGGGCGTTCTGGGTGAGCGCGCCAGGGATGAGCCCGCACTCGGTGAGGATCTGGAACCCGTTGCACACGCCGAGGACGAAGCCGCCGCGCTCGGCGTGGGCGCGGATGGCGCCGACGATCGGGCTCACCTTGGCGATGGCGCCGCAGCGGAGGTAGTCGCCGTAGCTGAAGCCGCCGGGCACCGCGACGAGGTCGGTGCGCGCGGGGAGCTCGGTGTCGGTGTGCCACGCGGTGGTCGTCTCGAAGCCCGCGAGGGAGAGGGTGCGGAGCATCTCGGTCTCGGCGTTGAGCCCGGGGAAGATCACGACGGTCGCGCGGCTGGACGGCATCGCGGGCTTCGTACCACACCTCCGCGCGCGCGCCGAGATGGGCACGCTCCGGGGCCGCCGGGGCGGGCGTCCCCGCGCCAACGTTACCCATTCCAGCGAGGTCGAAAACCGCGTTACCCTCGAATCATGCGTCTTTCCCTGGTCTTGGCCGCCTCCGTTGCCCCGCTCGTGTGGCTCGCTGCCTGCGTCGGCGACGATCCGACACCGACGGGGCCGACGACCGACGCGTCGGTCTCCGAGGGCGGCGGCAGCTCGTCGAGCGGCGGGGACTCGTCGGCGCCGATCGACGGCGGCGACGGCGGTCCGGCGACGACCTGCGGCGACAACGCGCTGAACGGCGACGAGACGGACGTCGACTGCGGCGGGTCGTGCACGCCGTGCGCGAACACGAAGATCTGCAAGGTCGACAAGGACTGCGCGACCGGCCTCTGCAGCGCCAACAAGTGCGCCCCTTGGCAGGCGGTCGTCCCCGGCGCCCAGCGCCGCGACGTGATGGGCGTGGCGGTGGACCCGAGCGGCGCCGTCGTCCTCGGCGGCGGCTTCGCGGGCACCATCAACTTCAGCGCGAGCGATCCGCTCAAGATCACGGCCGAGAGCTTCGACGGCTTCGTCGCCAAGGTCGACTCCAAGGGCGGCCACGTCTGGCAGAAGAGGCTCGGCGGCCCCGCGGTCGACTACGTGTACGACGTCGCGACCGACGCGAACGGGGACGTGTACGCGGTCGGCTCGTTCGAGCCGGGCGCCGTCCTCGGGGCGACCACGGTGCCGGCCACGGTGCGGCACCTCGGCGTGGTGAAGCTCGCCGCCGCCGACGGCGCGGTGCTGTGGGCCAAGGTGTACGACGCCGAGCCCCCGCCGCCCGCCGACTCGCGGCGGATGATGGCGATCACCGTCGACGGCGCGGGGCGCGCGATCGTGGCCGCGAGCTTCCGCATCGGCAACACGTTCGGCGGCGCGGCGGTGCTCGAGCCGAGCGGCGAGGACGTGGTCCTCCTCGCGCTCGCGCCCGACGGCTCCACCGCCTTCGCGAAGCGCTACGGCGGCGCCAACAACGACTACGCCCAGGCGGTCGCGGTGGACGCGAGCGACAACGTCTACTTCGGCGGCTCCTTCGCGGCGACGCTGAGCGTCAAGGACTCGCTCGCGAACCCCGGCGTCGGCGAGTGCGGCTTCGTCGCGTCGGTCGACAAGAACGGCGTCGCGCGCTGGGCGAGGCGCATCTACGCGAACAACCCCGCCGGGGTCGCCGCCGGGCAGCAGGTCCGAGCGGTCGCGACCGACGCCGCGGGGCGCGTCCACGTGGTGGGGCTGGCCAACGCGGGGCAGGTGCGCTTCGGCGGGCCGCCGGCCGCTGCCGACACCAACGTGGACATCTACGCGAGCGGCGGCGGCGTGGACGCGTATTACGGGGCCTACTCCGGAGGCGGCGACTTCATCCACGGCGCGCTCGTCGGCGGCATCGGCGACGACTACTTCCACGCGGTGAAGGCCGTGGGCACGAGCGTCGTCGTGTACGGCTACCTCGGGCCGCCGGACGTCGAGGTCGGCGTGGGGCCGCGGCGCACGATCGCGGGGAGCGAGGGCCCGGCGCTCTTCGTGTTCCCCCAGCCGCCGGCCGCGGGGAAGCTCGTGCCGAAGGTGGTGCACGTCCACGGGCTCGCGGGTCAGGCGCGCGGGCGCGGGCTCGCGATCCGCCCCGGCGGGGGCGTCGTCGTCGCGGGGCACTCGTTCTCCACGGCGACGGTGAACGCGGTCGCGCCGATCGCGCCGGGTGCGCCCGATCTCGCGCTGACGGACGGCGCGGGGTATCTCGGCTCGCTCGGTCCGCTCCCCTGACGGGGTCGGCCCCGCACTGAACACACGGGCATCACACCGGAGGGGTGATGGTGCGACGCGGCGCGAGCGTCTATGGGTATGGGATGAGGGCGGGGGTCACACACCAGACGGCGAAGCGGTCGATCACCTCGCTCGGGCTCGCCGTCGCGATCGTCTCGTCCGCGCGCCCCACGCGCGCGGAGCCGGCTCCGCCGCCGCCCGCCGAGGTGCCCGCGAACGAGCCGGGCCCTGCCCCGCCGACGCCGGATCTTCCGCCGCCCGCGGCGCCGCCGCCCGCGACGCCGCCGCCCGCGACGCCGCCGCCTGCGGCGCCCGCGCTGTCCCCAGCGGTCGCGCCTCCGGCGAGCGCCCCGCCGCGACTCGGCCGGAGGGGGCAGCTCGTGACGACCGATCAACTATCCCTTTCGGCCTATGTCGGGCGCCGGCCGGGGAGCCCCGAGGGTGCGGCCACCGTCGTCATCCGCCCCAGCGTCGAGTACTTCGTCGTCGACGGCTTCGCGCTCGGGGTGCAAGGCACGCTCCTCTACGAGGAGAGCTACGGCGTGCGCGCGAGCCGGAGGGGCGTGGAGCTCCTGTCGACCCTCGCGGTCGGGCTGGGCGACTCGGCGGCGATCCTCGCGCGGGCGAGCGTGGGCCTCGCGCACGTCGCCAGGGCAGGCTCGGACGACTCGATCGTCCCGACCGCGAGCCTCTTCGTCCCGTTCGTCCTCCGCCCGAGCCAGGGCTTCTTCGTGGGCCTCGGGCCCACGGGGACGTTCCACGCGCGGAACCTGCTCACCTCGTCGGGGACGCGCGCCTTCGCCGAGGCCGGCGTGAGGTCGATCGTCGGTGCCTACCTCGACGCGAGCGACCACCGGCCGGCGCCGCTCGCGTTCGGCCGCGCGCGCGATCTCGCCATCACGAGCGAGAGCGACGTGAGCGCGGTGTACCAGTCGCTGTACGGCGGGCGCGTCCTCCGGACGTCGGCGTCGCTCTCGCCGGGGGTGGACTACTTCGTCGCCGACCACGTCTCGATCGGCGGCGCGATCGCGGTGAGCTACCTCCACTCCGACCTGCCGATCTCGACGGCGGACTCCGTGTCGCGGCGCTTCTTGTCGCTCGGCGCCGGGCCGCGCGTCGGCCTCGCGCTCCCGCTCGGCGAGGCCTTCACCTTCTACCCGCGCCTCTCGGGCGGCGCCGGCGTCCAGTACCAATGGGACGACGGCGACGTGCTGCACGTGCGCGCGTACGCGTCGATCTACGCGCCCCTCCTCGCGCACCGAGGGCACGCGCTCCTCGGGTTCGGGCCCTTCTTCACGCCGGAGCTCTCGTACTCGCGGTTCGTCTACTCCGCCGGCGCCTCGGCGATCGTGGGCGGCTGGCTGTGAGGAGCGGGCACCCCCACTGAACGGATGGGTATCACCCCGCAGGGGTGATGTACGCGCCACGCGAGCGCGGTAGAAGCGCGGCCATGCGAACGCGAACGTCCTGCGTCGCCGCGGCGCTCGTCCTCGCCCTCGTCCCGCGCGCGGCGCTGGCGGAGCCCGACGACGCCGCGCCGACGACGCCGAGCTCCGAGCCGCCGAGCTCCGAGCCGCCGAGCTCCGAGCCGCCGAGCTACGAGCCGCCGGCGCCGACCGCCGCCGAAGATCCCCCGCCCCCGCCGCGACCCGCGCCCGAGCCCGTCCCCCCTCCCGCGCCCCCGCGAGCCCCGCGCTTCGGCGAACGCGGGCAGACGTTCGTCACGAACGAGCTCGCGCTCGACGGCGCGCTCACCCGCTACGACGATCTGCAAGGCGAGGTCGCGAGCTTCCGCGTCCGCGTCGCGGCGATGCACTTCGTCCTGCCGAACCTCGCGGTCGGCGGGTCGGCGGGGCTCGAATCGAGCTCGCGCCGCGTCCCGCGCGACATCACCTACGACGCAACGTACACGACCACCGTCACGCGCTGGGGGGGCCAGCTCGCCGTCGCCTACGACGTCCCTCTCACGGGGCTCTCGTCGCTCCTGCCGAGCGTCGCGGTCGGGATGGAGTCGGTGATGTCCCAGAACGTCGACTACAACCGCATGGAGTCGTGGCTCGTGCCCCGCGTGCGGGCGTTCGTGCCGCTGGTGGTTCACCCCCGGCGCGGGTTCTTCGTCGGGCTCGGCCCCTCGATCGACCACACGTTCGACGGGCGACTCGACGAGAACGCGGCGCCCGAGACCACCCGCGTCGCGGTGGAGTCGGTCTTCGGCGCGTACCTCGACTCCGCCCGCGAGGCAGAGGCGGAGGAGCCGCGCGTTCGCTTCGGCCGGGCCCGCGACCTCGTGATGACCAGCGAGACCTCGGCTGCGCTCTCGTACCAGTCGAACGCCCGCGACGACGCGCGGTCCACCGCGCTCTCCCTCACGCCGAGCGTCGACTACTTCCTCATCGACCACTTCTCGCTCGGCCTCGGCGCGCGCGCGGTCTACTCCAGGCGGTCGACGGACGCCGTCGCCGCCACGCTCGACCCGAGGACGCGACCTCAGCGCGAGGAGTCCGCGACGCGGCTCACCTTCGGCGGAGTGGTGCGCCTGGGCGCCGCGCTGCCGCTCGGGTCGTTCGTCTCGTGGTTCCCCCGGGTCGGGTTCGGGGTCGACCACCGACACCTCCGCGACACGGTCGGGGACGCCACCTACCTCCGCGGGCAGACGTGGGTCCCGTACGTGTCGGTGGACGCCCCGCTCGTCGCGCACGCCGGCCGCGGGCTGGTCGGCGTCGGCCCGTCGTTCTCGCGGGACCTCGAGCCCCAGCCGGTGCACCCGTTCCGGAGGGACGTCCCGAACGTCCGCTTCGGGGTGTCGGCGATCGTCGGCGGGTGGCTGTAGCGTGACCCCAGAGGGGCGAGCGCGACGCGCTCGCGGGCCCGATCCCGCGCGCGCGCTCGGCGGGCGTGACGCGGAATCGAGCCTGTTTCTCGGGCCGCGGAGCCGATCCGGCGCCCGAGTAGACCGGGTACACCCCGGGGTATACCCGGTATACTCCATGGC
>JAEUKG010001057.1 GCA_016794325.1 Myxococcales bacterium
CGTGGGGCGCGCGGGGCCCTTGGCGACCTCGGGCGATCCGACCGCGGCGCTCGCCGACGCCGAGGCGCTCGCCGGCGCGGGCGCGACCGAAGCCGCGGGCGCGACCGAAGCCGCGGCCGAAGCGACGGGCGCGCGCGCTCCGGCGTCGGCGTCGCTCGGGGTCGCCCGCGCGCGCGGCGGCGAGCACGCCGCGCCGGCCGCCGCCGCGAGCGCCACGAGCGCGCAGCTTCGGATCGCGCGCCGAGGTCGCGAAGGGGCGCTGCGGACGCGCCGATCCCTCGGAGCCGCGGCCACGTCGGAGCGCGCGGTCACGTCAGAGCGTGCGCCCGCGCGCGGCCGCTTGGCGGGACGCCTCTTCCGCCGCCTCGTCGTAGCCCTCGGGGTCGTCCCACGCCTCGCCGGCCACGCGCTGGCGCGGGGCCTGGACGGGCTGCGGGTTCGGCGCCACCCCCGGCGCCGGGGCGAAGCCGCCGCCGATGCGCACCTTGTCGGCCGCGTCCCAGTGGACCTGGGGGAAGCGGTAGAAGATCTGCCCCTGGTCGTCGACGTCGACCGTGATCTGGTCGGGCGTCTCCTTGGCCATGCGGGTGAGCACCGCGTCGGCCTCCTGGAGCGTGATGTCGAGCGAGCGCGACACGTCGAGCGCCGTGACGACGCCCTTGCTGTTCTGCACGAGCCCGAGGATCGCCTTCTCTTGGACCGTCTTGTGGGTGTCGTCGCCGCTCTTGGTGAGCTGCTTGCCGGAGACCAGCAGCACCGCGGAGATGACGGCGGTGATGGCGAAGATGAGCCCGCCGAGCACCCAGCCGACGATGCCGTCGGTGATGAGCCACTGGAAGAACGCCGCCGTGATCGCGGCGATGACCGTGCCGCCGGCGAGCGTGAGCCAGCCGAACGCCTTCGCCACCGCGCCGCCCACCTTCGACGGCTGCCCCGCCATGTTGACCGACTGATTCGCCAGGGGCACCCGCACGGCTCCGCAAGCCGTGCAGTGGGCGCTCACGCCGCGGTAGACGATCGGCGCGTCCTTGTAGCAGTTCGGGCAGAGCACGTGGCCAATGTGCGCTTTCTGGGGGCACAATCAAGAGGCAGCGACAACCTTCCGATTTCCTTGGCGAACCAGCGGCAGCGCGGGGCCGTCCGACAGGGGCGCGCGGGCGGCTTCGGGGGCGACCCGACGGATCTTGGGAATGCCGGCGTGGCGCGCGCCGCCCGCCGAGAGCTCCTCGAAGAAGGGCTCGCGGAACTCGGTGGGCGAGTCGTCCTCGAAGTCGAGCTCGGACAGCTCCATGATGTCGCTCGACGACGGCGGCCGGTTCGCGGCCAGCGGAGCGATCGCGAGCGGCGCGGGCGCGGCGGCGGGCGCGGGCACGACGACGGGCGCGAGGGGCGCGGCGGGCGCAACGGGGGCGACCGACGCCGGCTTCGGCGACGGGAGCGGCGCGAAGATGGACGGGACGCTCGGGTGGCGCGTGATGCGCGCGGGCGGCGGCGGCGGGAGCGCCGCGGGCGCCGCGGGCTCCGGGTAGGCCGTCATCACGCCGGTGGCGAGCTGCGGTCGAACGTCCGGGACGACCGCGGCGACCGGTTGGGGGTTGCCGAAGAGCGAGGGCGCTGCGGCGGGGCCGGGCGCCGCGGCCATCGGCTGCGTCGACGCGCCGAAGGTGTGGGGGGCGGGCGCGGCCGCCTCGGCGACGGGGACGGGCGCGACGGGCGCGACGGGAATGGGAGCGCTCGGCCGGAGGATGGGGAGCGGCTGGGTGCGCTCGACGGCAGGCAGCTCGCTCGCGCGCGCCTCCGCTTGCGGCACGGCGTAGGGCGGAATAACGAGCACGTCGCGGGGGCGGAGAGCCTCCTCGGGACCGAGGATGTCGACCGCGGGCGGCGGCATGTACGGCGGGACCTGCACCTCGGCGTACGGGAACTGCTGCGGCGGGTAGTAGCTCGCCTTGGGCTGCGCGACCTCCGTCGTCCGGCTCCGGCGGTTGATCAGGAGGATGACGATCAAGGCCACCGTGAACACGGAGACGCCGGTGGCGATGGCGGCGCCGAGCGGCGAGACGAGGGCCTCGTGGACGGTGTCGAGCAGCGAAGCGATGGATGCAGAGGTCGCGTGCATGGGCACCTCTTCGTACGTCACCCGCTGCGGCTTTCTCCCCTCACCCCGAGAACTGCAAGCGCTCGACTTTGCACCATTTTGCCAGGTGCTCGGGAGCGGGCGACCTCCGGGCGCGGCCCCCGCCGAAAATCGGCAGGCTGCCCATGCTCGCGACGCGGGTGTCCCTCCGCCGGAATTCGTTGGCCGGCCAAACCATTTCGGGGCCTCTCCGCGTTCGTTGGCGGGCCCACGAGCTTCGAGCGGCGGGGGTGCGCCCCCCGAATTCGTTGGCTGGCCAACGAATTTTCGCCGAGCCCAAACCCGCCCCGCCGCCCCGCCCCAGCCCCGGAAATTCGTTGGCTGGCCAACGAATTTTCGCGGCGGGGGCGACCCCCGAATTCGTTGGCTGGCCTACGAATTTTCGCGGAGGCCAAACCCGCCCCGCCCCAGCCCCGGAAATTCGTTGG
>JAEUKG010001065.1 GCA_016794325.1 Myxococcales bacterium
CGCGAGCTCGGTGTCGTCGGCGTGGAGGGCGGCGAGCTCTGCCGCGGCCCCCACGCCCCACGTGCCGTCTTCGGCGCCCGAGGCGACGGCGGTGCGGAGGGCCTCGGCGCGCTCGCAGCACGACTCGAGCGCGCCCGTCGCCATCATCGGCAGCGCGTTCGCGAGCTGGAGGAGGAGCGCGGGCCGGTCGATGACGAGCGCCCACCAGGCCGCGAAGGGGCCGAGCCAGCGCACGTCGTCGACCTCGCCGAGCGACGTGCCGCGCGTCGTGTCGACGAGGCGCCAGAACAAGGCCGAGAGCGCGCTCTTCAGGGGCGCCGGCAGCTCGCGCGCCGACCCGTCGAGCCCCTCGAGCTTCCGCAGCCAGAGGCAGGTGTCGTGCGCGGTGGGGCCACGGCCGGGCCCGAGGTCGGAGTCCTCCCCGCAGGCGTCGAGGGCGTAGCCTCCGAGCCGGACGGCGAGGACCTCGAGCGGCAGATCGGCCCCGGTGGGGACGCTGCCCCGCCGCTCCTTGACGAGCTCGAGGATCTCGGCCGGGGCGCGCGCCACCGTCTTCCACGTCTCTTCGAGGTTGGGCTCCTCGATCGGCTCGCCCGACGGTCGCGTGGCGAGGAGCGGCGCCCAGAGGCGCAGCGCGAAGGCGCGCGCCGAGCCCTCGATCGCGTTGATCGCCGCGGCGCGGTGGCGGAGCTTCCCGTCGCCGAGCGCGATGCGCTTGGCCTCGACGAAGGCTTGCGCGAGCGAGCCGGCGAAGCGCGCGGCGCGCGCGTCCGCCTCCTCGTCGTCGTATTGGGCCGCGACGCGGACGAGGTTCTCGAGCCCCAGCTCGAGGTCGAGGGGGTCGCGCTCGGCGGCGTCGATGACGTCGGTCACCGCGATGACCTCGATGAATCGCCGCGTCTCGTCGAGGGTGCGCGGCCTCGCGGCGCGCGCGAGCTCGCGGAGCTCGCGGAGCGGGGCCTCGACGCCGGAGTCGTGCTGTCCGCGTCGGTATAGCGTGGCGAGGCCGCGGGCGAGGGCGCGGGCGGCGATCGCCCCGCCGTCGCCGCGCTCGAGGATCCGGACCGCGAGGCGGTCCCAGAGGTCGCGCCGCTCCACGTAGAGGTACGGGGTCGCCGCGGCCACCGCCGCGAGCACCCAGCCCTCGTCGTCGGGCGCGTCGAGGATCGAGACGAGCTGGCTCGAGAGGAACTTGAGCCTCGCCGCCGGGAGCGACGCGAACGCGGTGATCGCGCGCTGGCGGAGGAGCTTCGACTCCCCCAGCACCCAGTCGAGGAGCGTGCCCTCGAGCTGCGCGATCGCGCCGGTGAGGCGGCCGAGGGCGCGGGCCGCGTGGACCCACACGAGCGGCTCGGGGTGGAGGATCAGCGGCTGGAGCACCTGGAGGGTGCGCCCGACGAGCTCGGGATCGGTCGCCTCGGGCATCCCGCGGACGCTCACCTCGAGGCATCGCGCCGCGAGCACGCGACCGCGGAGCGTCCCGCGCGCGGGCTCGTGGATCAGCGCCTCGAACGTCTCGCTGGACCCCCAGAGCCACGGGCCGAGCGCGGGGACCTCGAGCGCGCTCGACCCCGCCTCCCACAGGAGGATCTCGAGGCGCGCGCGGGCCTGCGCGTGGTCCGGCGCGCTGAGCGCGCTGCCGCTGCCCACGAGCGGAGCGCACGCGAGGGCGTCGACGAGCGGCCCCTCCACGACGCGCTCGCGCGCGACGTCCCGCGCGCGGGCGGAGAGCTTCGGCACCGCGGTCGCGGCCCGGAGGAGCTCGGCCATCGCGACGTCGCGTCGCCCGGTGCTGGCGCCGCAGAAGAGGAGGAGCACCTCGCCCGCGGGATCCGCCATCTGCGCCGCGAGGGCGCGCGCGCCCTCGGCGGAGAGGTGGGGCATCGCCCGGCCGAGCTCGGAGCACGCGACCCGCAGGTCCTCGGGCAGCGCGAGGCGATGATCGAACTCGGCCGGGCGGCCGGCCGACACCCATCGCGCGCGGAGCGCGCCTTCGAGCTCGGGGTGCGCGGCGAGCCGCTCGGCGAGGGTGGCGAGCGCGCGACCGGCGGCCTCGGGGAGGGGGGCCTCGGGGAGCATGGACAGAGGCTAAGGCGGCCAGGGCCGTTCGCGAACAAGATTCGCGAGCTTCGGGCCCCGGCGTCGGCCCGGCCTCGGGTATGCTCGGCTGCGACTGGAGGCACGCGTGAAGAACCCGTTCTTGGAGCCCCCGACCCCGCCCGTCCAGGTCATCGAGGCGATCCCGGTGGACGCGCCGGCCGAGCTCGCGCCCGACGTCGTCGCTCGCGAGAAGATCCCGTCGCCGCCGCACCTCGTCTTGAGGAGGGCGCTCGCGCGGGGAGGGATGGGGCACGTCCACCCCGCGATCGACAGGAACCTGCTCCGTCACGTCGCGCTCAAGCGGCTCGACAAGGACTACGCGACGAAGGACTTCTACCGAGACGCCTTCATCGCCGAGGCCCAGATGACGGGGCAGCTCGAGCACCCGAACATCGTCCCCGTCCACGAGCTCGCCATCGACACGAACGGCGTGCCCTACTTCACGATGAAGCTCGTGCAGGGCATCTCCCTCGAGAAGTGGCTGCGCAACAAGCCGCTCGGCAGCGTGGAGCGCATCGAGGAGGGCATCGAGATCCTCCTCAAGGTGTGCGACGCGCTCGCGTACGCGCACCACCGAGGGGTCATCCACCGCGACCTCAAGCCGGCCAACATCATGGTCGGCGACTTCGGCCAGGTCTACGTGATGGACTGGGGCCTCGCGAAGCTCTCGCGCACCCAGCCCGCCTCGGGGAAGGACGCGCTGATGAACGCGCCCGGGCCGGTCGGCACGCCCGACTACATGGCGCCGGAGCAGGCGCGGGGCAACCCCGACGTCGTGGACGATCGCGCCGACGTCTTCGGCCTCGGCGCGCTCCTCTTCGAGCTCCTCTCCGGCCAGGGCCCGTACGGCTTCGACGGGAACCAGGACGCCGTCCTCGCGCGCGCGGCCGCGGGCAAGGTCATCGACATCGATCAGGCGTGCGGCCCCATCGGCGTGTCGCGGCGCATCCGCGCGGTCGCCGAGAAGGCGACGAACCCGGACCCCGACGGCCGCTACGCGTCGATCACCGCGATGCAGGAGGCGATGCGCGCGTTCCTCCACGGCGGCCTCCACCTCCCGCGCAAGAGCTTCGCGGCGGGCGAGCTCGTCTTCCGCGAGGGCGACCGCGGCGACTGCGCGTACATGATCATCGCCGGTCGCTGCCGCGCCTTCCGGACGACGCCGACGGGCGAGGAGACGCTCTCGGTGATGGAGCCCGGGGAGGCGTTCGGGGAGATGGCGCTCATCCTCTTCGAGCCGAGGGCCGCGAGCGTGGTCGCGGTCGACAACGTCACGGTGCTCGTCCTCGACCAGGCGACGATG
>JAEUKG010001098.1 GCA_016794325.1 Myxococcales bacterium
CGCGTCGGCGAAGAGCGAGCCGAGCTCCTCGAGCAAGAGCTGGGTCTCGGCGTCGAACGCGGCGCCGCTCGCCATGCCCCGCTCGGCGTCGAAGGTCACGCTGGTGCGCCGAGGCAGCCCGCTGTCGTCGTAGAGCTCGAAGCGGTGCACGTAGCCCGCCGACGGCGCCCCGGCGCCGAAGCCCGCCCCCGCGAGGGCCCGCGCGATCGCGGCGGCCCGGTCGGGGCCGATGTCGACGAGGTCGACGCCCGACGCCTCGCCGTCCTCGAGGTCGCTCGCCCCCTCGCGCAGCTCGACCTTCCCCGAGCTCCAGAGCTTGAGGAAGGCGCCGCGTTCGGCCTTCGTCGAAATGAATGTACTGTGCACGTTGTAGCGCACGAGCAGGCGCCCGAGCGGGCCGCTCACCGTGATCGGCGTCGGCGCTCGCGGCAGATCGCAGAGGAGCGCCGCCACGTCGTCGCCGGGCATGCCGCGCTCGGCGAGGGCGACGAGGCGGAGGAGGGGCGCGAGGATCGCCGCCGCGCCCGGGGGCAGGCCGGGCCAGTCGTGGGGGTCGGAGCCGCCTCCGGCCTGCCCGTGGAAGACCACGGTCGCGCCGCGCAGGGTGAGGCTCGCGACGGCGGCGCCTCGCCCCGCGGCGGGGCCGAGGGCGTCGAGGCGGTCGGCGGCGAGGAGGCGCTCGAACGCGGCCCAGAGCTCGGGGGGGACGGCGGCGCGGCGGAGCATCGCCCCGCGGCGGACGGACGCGTTGCCGCGCAGATCCACGGTGAACGACGTGCTCGCGCCGGGGTCGGGGGCGTGGACGGTGAGCTCGAGGACGGGCGGCGGATCGCGGTAGGGGCTCGACGCGGGGCCCGCGCGATCGGGCCGCGCCGGCGGCGACGTGTCGCGCTCGACGACGAACGCAGCGACGAGCTCGTCGTCCTCGGTGAGGAGGTCGATGCGGTCGCCGGGCGCGATGGGCACGCACCCCACGAAGGTCGCGCCGTTGTGACGTGGCGAACGCGCGCCGTGCCCCGAGGCCCAGAGCTCGAGCTCGCCGGTCGGGGAGACGCGGATCATGCAGTGGCGCTGGCCCGCGAGCGGCGCGTCGACGACGAGCGCGCAGAGGCTGGAGCGCCCGACGGCGACGTCCTCCCCCGGCCACAGGCGCACGAGGCCGGCGCCGTCGATGCCCGGGTGGTCGGAGAGCGCGCCGCTCGCGAACGCCGGTCGGCCGTCGCTGCGGGGCCCGGCGCGATCGTAGACGAGGCGGAGCCGGAGCTGTTCGGCCATCAGGTGACGCGCAGGACCTCGTCGACCGTGGTCGCCCCCTTGAGCACGCGCTCGTAGCCGATGCGCCGGAGGCTCTTGATCTTGCGCTTGGCGAAGAGCTCGCGGTACTCGCGGACGCCGGCCTTGCTCTTCACGAGCTCGCGGACGTCGTCGTCGATGACGAGCACCTCGAAGATGCCGGTGCGCCCGCGGTAGCCCGTCTTGAAGCACTTCGCGCAGCCGCGGGGCCGCATGATGCGCGAGCCGGCGGGGAGCAAGAGCTCGTCGCCGTCCCAGAGGTCGATCTCGAGCTTGGCGCCGTCCTGGCAGGCCGAGCACGGCAGGCGCACGAGGCGCTGGGCGAGGACGCAGGTGAGGGCGTTGGCGACGATCCACGGCTCGACGCCGAGGTCGATCAGGCGCACGACCGTCTCCACGGTGTCGGAGGTGTGGAGGGTGGTGAAGACCATGTGCCCGGTGAGCGCGGCCTGGAGCGCGATGCCCGCGGTCTCGCTGTCGCGGATCTCGCCGACCATGATGACGTCGGGATCCTGACGGAGGATGGCGCGGAGGCCGGCCGCGAACGTGAAGCCGGCCTTCACGTGGGTCTGACCCTGGGTGATGTTGGGCACCTCGACCTCCACCGGATCCTCGAGCGTGACGACGTTCACGCGCTGGGTGTCGATGAGGTTCAGGCACGCGTAGAGCGTCGACGTCTTGCCGGAGCCGGTGGGCCCGCAGGTGACGAAGAAGCCTTGGGGCCGCCGGGCGATCTCCTCCACCGTCGCCTGGGTCGCGGCGTCGAGGCCGAGCTTGTCGAACGACAGGACGGCGTGGCCGACGAGGAGCCGGAGGACGACCTTCTCGCCGACGAGGTTCGGGAACGTCGAGGCGCGCAGGCTGACGAGCTTGCCCGACAGCTCCACCGTGAGCTGACCGTCCTGCGGGAGCCGGCGCTCGGCGATGTCCATGCGCGCGAGGACCTTGATGCGCGAGACGACGGCGGGCGCGATGTCGGGCGGCACGCTCGGCTCCTCGACGAGCGCTCCGTCGACGCGCATGCGGACCTGCATCCGGTCACGCTTGGGCTCGAGGTGGATGTCGCTCGCCCGCGCGGCCACCGCCCGCCGGATGAGCTCGTCGAGGATGACGACCGCGCCGCGCTCGAAATAGGCATCGTCTCGTTCGGCCATGCCCGGCCAGCGTATCAAAACTCCGGGCCCGACGTACCGAAGGCCTCCGCGAACGCCCGGTGCAGGGCGGGGGCGCCGCCGCCGTCGCCGAAGAGCTCGGCGGGGCGGTACCCCGTGTAGAGTGCACGGACCTCGAGGGTGCGCTCGCCGCCCGCCTCCACGAACGCGATCCGCCAGTCCTTGGACGCGAGGACGAGCCCGGCGCCGGCCTTGCGGATGCGCCGGTACGCGTGGGGCGCGGGCCCGAGCCCGAGCGCCGCCTCCACGCGGGCCCGGAGGAGCGACTCGCCGCGCGCTTCGAGCCACGCGAGTCGTTCGGCCGCAGCCGGGGCCCACACGACCCGGAACGGCGCGATCGGATCGCGCGGGGCGGCGGGCTGCGCCAGGGCCGCCTCGCGCCCGTCGTCCAGCCAGCCGGCGCGCGCGCCCGGGAAGGCGTCGGCGTAGGGGACGTACGGCTTGACGTCGAGCACGGGGGTCCCGTCGAGGAGGTCGACCTCGGCGACGCGGAGCGTGCGCCCTTCGACGGCGAGCAGCCGCACGCACGACAGGCCGATGGGGTTCGGCCGGTGGGGCGATCGCGTGGCGAGCACGCCCCGGCGCACCTCGCTCCGCGGCGGCTGGACCTTGGGCCGGTACGAGCCCGCGGCGCGGTCGAACACGAAGAGGACCCAGATGCGCTCGAAGCCCGCGAGGTCCTCGAGGGCGTGCTCGACGTCGGGGAAGCCGGCGAGCTCGATCGTGGCCTCGGCGCCGAGCACGCCCTGGCGCGGGGCGTCGGCCTTCTCGGTGAAGGGCGAGCGTACGTGGCCGATGACGGCGAGCGCGATCGGGGCGCTCATGAGGCGCGCGGCCGCGGGTCGTGGCGCTCGGCGCCCTCGGGGATCCCGCCGGTGACGCGCTCGGTCTCGATCGCGCCGCGCGCCCAGAGGGTGCGCTCGACCATGGTGTCGAACGCGCGCTCGAGCGCGGCCCGGACCTCGGGGCCCTCGAGCACGCCCATCGCCCGCGCGATGGCCTCGATGGTGGCGAGGTGCCCCTCGTGGGCCTCGCCCCGGAGCCGATAGGTGGAGGGCGCGTCGCTCGGGACTGTGACGCACGGGATAGCGGCGAGGCCGGGCACGCGGGCCCGCACCTTCGACGCCTGCCGCCAGTTGCCGTCGGGGACGACGAGGGTGACGGGGCGCTCGTCCGGGGGCAAGGCGTCGATCCGCACCGCGTCCGGCCCCGGGAAGAGGAGGAGGGGGCGGGTGCCGGCGGGCGCCTCGAACGGAGGGCTCGGCGCGCCGATGCCGCCGCGGACGTGGACCTCGCTGTTCGTGAGGCACTCGGTGGCGAGGCGCCCGGTGTTGGTCGACTTCCGGTCCTCGGAGCGGTGGATCACGAGGACGAGGCGCGTGCGGGTGGCGACGCTCGGGATGAGCGCGCACATGCACAGGCTGAGGTGCAGCCGGCACCGCCGGCACCGCACGTCGTAGTTCGCCCGCCGCGACATCGCGGCGGAGCATTAGGCGTGGGCACGCGCGGTGGCAAGCTCCGCGAGCGCCGCCGCGCTCGCGTCCCGGTCGGCGCGCCGCCGCCCGCGCCGTGGTGACCGCGCGTCGCCGCGCGCCCTGGTCGGCGCGCCGCTGCCCGCGCCGTGGTGACCGCGCGTCGCCGCGCGCCCTGGTCGGCGCGCCGC
>JAEUKG010001105.1 GCA_016794325.1 Myxococcales bacterium
GGCGTGGATCGCCTGGGCCACGAGCTCCTTGCCGCTGCCGCTCTCGCCGAGGACGAGCACGTGCGCGTCGCGCGGCGCGACGAACGCGCACTGGTCGCGCAGAGTCCACGCGACCGGGCTCTCGCCGACCAAGCCGTGCGCGTCGGCCTCGCCGAACGCGAACGCGGGCGCGGGCAAGCTCCGCAGCGGCGTGAGCTTGCGCGGGCGCTCGATCCGCACGAAGACGATCTGCCCTCGGACCTCGACGCAGTCGCCGAGCGCGAGCGAGACCTCCGGCCGCGCCTGCCCTTCGCCGTCCAAGAGCGGGCGCTTCCCGAGGTTCTTGATCCACAGCTCGGCGCCGGCCGGTCGGAGCTCGAGCTGGACGCGCGAGAGCCCCGAGAGGGTGATCGACGCGGTGTCCTTGGTGTCGTACGGCCGCTGACGGGCGAGGAGGACGCGCGGCAGCGGGTCTTCCCCCGAGGGCTCCCCCCGGCCGAAGACGCGCGGCTCGTCGTCGAGGAGGAGCACCTCGCCCACGCGCGAAGGGTCCGCGCACCACGCCACCGCGAGCGCCATCCCCGCCTTCGCGGCCCCGCCCGGACGCGCGTCGTTGGTCTCGTCGGTCGTGTCGGCGGACATCAGAACGTGCCCAGTAGCACGTTCCGTACCGCCGCCGAGCGCGGGGCGGTGAAGTGCGCGACGAAGCCGCCGATCGCGGCGAGCGCGCCCACCCCGATCGCCACGTTGGCGGTCCAAGCGAGCGTGCGGGCGGTGCTCATCGCGCGCACGCCCTCGGCGTCGCACGTGGTCGGGGTCGGGCAGTGATCGTCGCTCACCCCCTTGCTGGCGAGCGCGACCGCGCCGACGACGAGGCCCGCCGCCGCCGCCACCCCGCCGCCGATCCAGAGCCCCGTCGCGAGGGGCCGCCCGTCGCTCCCCGGCGCGGCCCCGGGAGACGGTGGTGGGGTCGTCGCTCGCGGGGGAGGGGCCGCGGGGAGCGCCGCGAGCGCGGGCACGTCGATGGTGACGCGCGCCGAGTCCGCGGTGACGACGAAGGGGTGCGTCCACGGCGCGTGGCCGGGCGCGCTCGCCTCGAGGGTGTGCGAGCCGGCGTCCATCGGCAACGCGCTCCGCCACGACGTGGCGCCGAGCTTGGTCCCGTCGAGCTTGATCTCGAGGCCGGGGGTGGCGCCGGCGACGCGGAGCTCGAGCCTGGGTATCCGAGGTTGGATAGCCGCGAGCCGCTCGCGGACGAGGGCCTCGCGGTCCTTGCGCCCGTCGCGCACCGCGGCCCCGAGGGCGTCGGCGTAGGTCGCGTACGCCGAGGCGAGCTGCCCCTGATTCTCCAAACATGACGCGAGGTTGAGCAGGGTCCCCCCGGCGGGGTCGAGGCGCTGGCTCTCGGCGAGCTTGGGGCACGCCTCGTCGAAGTGGCCCGCGGCCATCAGCGCCACGGCCTCGTCGAAGAGCACCTGCGCGAGCGCGCCGGTGCGCGCGTCGGGGCTCTGCGCCTCGGCTCGGGACGCGATCGTCGCGAGCCCGCACACCGCGAGGGCGGCGATGCGGGCGCGGGCGCTACCTCCGTTCATGCGTGAGGATCATGCCAGATGCGGGCGGCGTCGGGGTAGCCCCGCCGTCGCGCGGAGCCACGGCCTCGGGGGCGATCGGGCGCGCGGCTTGCGCGCTCGTGGGGCCCGCCGACGTCGCGTGCGTGGCCGTCGCCGGGGCGTCGCTCGAGGTTGCGGCGCTCGCGCGGAGCGGCGCGTCGGCGAAGACGACCACCGAGGTGGTGCTCGCGAAGGGAGCGGCGGCCCGGGCCGCGCTCGTCGGCGGAGCTCCTCCGAGGGCGAGCCCCGCGATCGCGGCCGCGACCGCCGCCGCGCCTCCCGCGGCCGCGAGGTACGTCGCGCGCGGCGAGCGCGCCCGCCCGTCGCGCGCGTCCTCGAGCGCGCGCTTCACGTCGCCGAGCGCCGGTCGGGCGGCGCGGTCGCGCGAGAGCATCCGCATCACGCAGCGCGCGAGCCCCTCCGGCACCTCGGGCGCGACCTTCGAGAGGTGCGCGATCGCGTCGTCGGTCGTGATCGCCTTGAGCACCTGCCCGACCGACTCCCCGCGGGTGGGGACGACGCCCGCGAGCGCCTCGTACAGCGTCACCCCCAGCGACCACACGTCCGCGCGGCCGTCGACGTCGCTCTCGGCGTAGAGCTGCTCCGGCGCCATGTAGAAGCTCGTGCCGAGCACCTCGCCGGTGGTGGTGAGCGGCTGGGCCGCGGTCGGCTCCTCCGCGCGCGCGAGCTTGGCCACGCCGAAGTCGAGCACCTTCACGACCCCGCCGGGGCACAAGAACACGTTGTCGGGCTTGAGGTCGCGATGCACCACCCCGACCGCGTGAGCGGCCTCGACGGCGGCCACGATCTGGAGGGCGATCGGCGCGAGCGCGCGCGCCGGCAGCTTGCCGTCGCGCCGCAGGAGCTCCGCGAGCGTCTCGCCCTCGAGGAGGTCCATCACCAAGAACGGCAGCCCGCTCTCGAGGGCGCCCACGTCGTGGATCGTCGCGACGTTGTCGTGGCGCACCGTCGCCGCGGCGCGGGCCTCGCGCAGGATGCGCGCGTGGCTTCGCGAGTCGCTCGCGCGCTCGGGGCTCAAGAACTTCAGCGCCACCGGCTTCTGGGTGACGAGGTGCGTCGCCGCCCACACCTCGCCCATTCCGCCGGAGCCGACGCGCCGCTCGAGCCGGAAGCGATCCCCGGCGACGAGGCCTGGGTGGAGCTCCTCGGATACGACTTCCAGCATGGCGACGCGGAGTGTCATGATAGGAGAGGGGGTGATCCACGAGCAAGCGATGCTCCGCTCCACCCGCACGAACCGAGCGCGCCTGGCGGCGCTCCTCGCCCTCGCGAGCGTGGCGTTGGGCGTCGGGTGTCACCTCGTGATCGGCGTCGAGGAGCGCTCCCAGGGCGACGTCGACGCTTCGACGCGCGACGCGGACGCGCGCGACGACGCGGAGGTGGGGCCCGGGCCCGCCGACGGAGGGTCGGACGGGCGCGAGGGCTGCGACCTCGCAAAGCCCTTCGGTACGCCGGCGCCGCTCTCCGCGCTCAACTCCGTCGACGGCGAGTTCGGGGCGACGCTGTCGGTCGACGAGCTCGAGATCTTCTACACCACCACCGCGACCGGCCGCGCCGTGGTCCACCGCGCCGTCCGGCGCAAGCGCACCGACCCCTTCGACCCTGGCGCGGTCGTCGCCGAGCTGGCGACGATCCCGCCGCCGCACTGGAGCGTGGCGCTCGGCCGGGACGACAACGAGATCTTCGTGACCGGAAGGAGCCCTCCGCGCGACATCTACCGGGCGACGCGCCCGCGTCGCGACGCGCCGTTCAGCGGCGCGGTGCGCGTGGCCTTCGAGGGTTGGGACGCAGGCGCAGCCGAGGAGCAGGTGTTCGCCAGCGCCGCCGGGCAGCTCTACCTCGGCGTCCAGCAGGGCCCGCAGTTCGACCTCTATGTCGCGCCGCCGGACGACGCCGGCGGCAACCTCGCCCCCGTGCCGCTCGTCTTCTTCAACACGACGGGGGCGAGCGAGGCCTGGCCCGTCCAGTCGTTCGACGGTCTCACCTTCTACTACTCCTCGGGGGACGGGATCTCCGAGGAGATCTTGCAGTCGCGGCGCTCCAACGTGGCCACGCCGTTCCCCGCGGGGACGGCGCTGACCTTCCCCGCGTCTCCGCGCAAGCACCCGCTGTGGCTCTCCCCCGACGGCTGCCGGCTCTATCTCTCGCAGGATAACGTGCCGGGCGGCGGCGGAGGCGCCGACCTCTTCGTCGCCGAGCGCCCGCCGTGAGCGCCCTCCGGGCGCCCGCCCACCGCCCACCGCCCGCGCCCGCGCCTGGGCTCGCCCAGCGCGCCCCTGCGCCGTGGCACGACCCCTGCTGAGAGACCCCGCATCGGGAGGTCTACGATGGTCGCCAATCGGAGCGGATGGGTGGTGGCGGGGGTGGTCGCGTGTGCGATGTTCGGCGGCGCGCGCGACGCGTCGGCGGTGCAGGGGGCCGAGTGGGAGATCCGGAGCGGGGGTGTGCTCGTCGGGATGGGAGACGCCGAGAACCGCACCAACAACACCGCGGCGGTGTGGTGCACGGGCACCGCGTGGCAGGCGACGGCGAAGTCCGTCCCCTACTTCTTCACGAGGAGCGGCGACTACACCAAAGACGTCGCCATCTACCAGGAGAAGCGCGCGCCGAACGGCGACCCGAAGGTGGAGCTCTACGCGACGCTCAAGGCCAACGGTCGCCTCGAGCTCCCGAACGGGAACCGGCGCGCGATCATCCAACAGGAGGTCGGCGGCGGGGGCACCACCTACAAGACCACGTTCCGCGAGGAGTTCGGCGCGCTCCAAGGCTACGTGTACTGGTCGCCGGTGCCCGGGAGCTCGGGCTTCTACGACGCCAAAGACAAGAAGATCGGGACGTTCGGCAGCAAGATCGACCGCGACATGCGCATGCTCGCGCTCTTCTACTTCCTCGTGTACCCGGGCTACTGCACGTAGGCGGCCGGGCCGGGCCGCCGCCGACGGCGCGGGGTTTTGCTATCCTGAGGCATGCGCTTGTCTCGCTTCGCCCTCGCCGCGTCCGCCGTCACCGCCGTCGTCGCCACCGTCGTCGCCTGCTCGAGCGACCCCGATCCGCCCGCGAAGAAGGCGCCGTTCGGCTGCTGCGAAGAGGCCGCCCCTCCGCGGTGCACGCGCATCGCGTTCGGTCGCGCCAAGCGCACCGCGGACGACACGTGCATCGACGCGCGCGACGGCGCGATCCCCGATCCGAACGCCCCCGGCTGGACCCAGGAGGTCGACGCCGACGGCTGCAAGAAGTGGGTCCCAGCCCCGGGGACGAAGACGATCGCCTGCGGCGGCGCCGATGGCGGCCTCGACGGCGGGGCGGACGCGCCGGCCGACGCGCCGTTCGACGCGCCGCCGACGCCGGGCCTGTACGTCGCGATCTGCCGCACGGTCGTCGGCGCGAGCGACGCCAACGACCTCCGCTTCTGGGTCGACGCCGCGGTCGCGTCGCCCGCCTCCGACGCCGGAGGCGGTGAGGCCGGCGCCGACTCCTCGATCACGCTCGTCATGACCCCGCTCGTCGGGTGGAAGGCGGGCGCGCCCGCACCCCCCGCGACGGTCACCGCGTCGCTCAAGCTCGGGGCGCCGGTGACGGCGACGAGCCCGGTCGCCGCCAACAAGGTGTATCGTGCATCTTTCGGAGCAGCGACCCTCCTCGCCGACGCGAACAGCATCTCCGGGCGCGAGCTCGTCTTCTCCGAGCTCACCCTCGACGGGACGTTCTCGGGGCTCGGCAAGGGCTTCTGCGGGCAGCTGTCGGCGAAGCTCACCCAGCCCGTCGCCCTGGAGCTGAAGGGCGACCAGAACACGTGCCTCTTCTTCCCGACCTCCGAGGGCGCCCCGCTGCCGGAGCCCGCGCCCGCCGACTTCGTGTGCGCGCTCCCCTGAGCGCCGATCGCTCGCCGACCCGATTTCGTTGAGACGCCTGCGACATGTGGGTGTCACGGGGTCATGAGGCCTCGCGTCGCGCTGCTCGTCCTCGTCTCGTCGTTCGCCTGCGGGGAGGGGTCGGCGCCCACCGCCGGCTCGGAGCCGCCGCTCGCGCCGCCGAAGGAGCCGGGCGGCGAGGTCGGCGCGCGCCGGGTGTGGGTGGCGACGGACCCGGGCCTCGGCGCGCCGCTGCGACGCCGCGTCCTCGATCACCTGCGCGCACGGTACGGCGCGGGCGTCACCGAGGTCGACCCCACGCGCGTCCCCGCCGTCGGTCCGAGCGACGTCACGATCGGGCTCGGCGACACCGCCCTCACCCGCGAGCTCGTCTCGGCCGCGGACGTCGCCTCCCTCCCGTCGGAGGGCTTCGTCCTCCGGGCCGACGCTACCGGACGGCGGATCGCGGTCGACGGCCGCGACGGACGCGCGCGCGACCGCCGCGGGGTCGCGTTCGGCGCGTACGCGCTCCTCGAGCGGCTCGGCCAGCGATTCCTCCACCCCCTCGCGCCGTCGCCCGCCGCCGGTGACCCGCCGGTGCTCGCGTCGCTCGACGTTCGCGAGTCGCCGCGCTGGCGGCTCCGGGGGCTCCAGCTCCACACCATGCACCCGACCGAGCTCGCCGACATGCTCAACGGGTGGGGCCCCGGCGGGCCCGACGACGAGGCCGGCTTTCGCGCCACCCTCGACGAGTGGGAGCGCTTCCTCGAGTGGATGGTGGCGAACCGCCAGAACCACGTGCACTGGGTGCTGCTCGAGGCCGACTCCTGGGCGACGTTCGCCCAGAGCCCGACGCGGCAGGCGCGCCTCGCCGAGCTCGTGTCGCGCGCGCACGGCTTCGGCGTCGAGGTGGGGATCGACGTGCCGATCGCGCTCCAGCAGCAGCACACGTTCCGCCTCCTCACCAAGCAGGGCGAGCTCGGCGACGAGCTCGCGCAGATCCGCGCGCGCGTCGACTGGCTCATGGCCGCGGGCTTCGACTACCTCGCCACCGAAAACGGCACGACCGAGTTCACCCACCCGCCGCCGGCCCGCATGTTGGCGTGGATGAGCGAGCTCGCGCGCCACCTCGACGAGCGGCACGGCAAGCCCTCGTTCATCAAGATCCACGCGTCCACCGGCCAGTCGGCCGCCGGCTACCCCGACCCGCGGACCGGCGCGCCGATCAACTTCAACTTCCTCCCGCACTTCGCCGACCCGCGCCTCGGGATCATGCCCCACACCGTCCAGCACTACGGCCTCGACGATCGCGCGCCGACCTACGGGAACAAGGATTTCGCGTACATGCGCGACTTCCTCCGCTACGAGGTCGGTCGCCGGCCGGTGGTGTGGCACCCCGAGACCGCGTATTGGGTGAGCTTCGACGTCGACGTCCCTCTATTCCTTCCGGTATATGCCGAGCGGCGGGTGCACGACCTGCGGCTCCTCGCCGCCGACGAGCGGAGCGGGCTCATGAACGGCGGCGGCCGGATGGACGGCCAGATGACGTTCTCGAGCGGCTGGGAGTGGGGCTACTGGCTGAACGACGTGGTGACGGCGCGCGCGTCGTGGGACCCCCACGAGGAGGCGCCGAGCGACGACGCCGCCCTCCGCGCGATCCTCGAGCCGCTGTTCGCCCCTGCCGGCGCGACGAGCGGGCGCCTCGTCGACGCCGTCGCCGCCGCCGCGAAGTCGCAGAAGGCGCTGCTCATCGACGGGACGGTGGGCGGCGTGACCCCCGCGAACCCCGAGCGGCGCAACGGCCAGGCGTACCTCCAGGGCTTCGAGGCGTGGGACGACGTGAGCGCCCTCGGCGCGGCCATCCCCGGCCTCGGGGCCGCGCAGATGACGCAGCCCGCGCGCCTCGGCCTGGTCGAGATGCGCACGCCCATCCACCCGCCGCCTCGCTACACCGGCGAGGTCGAGCCGCTGCTCGCGGCGATGGACGCCGACTTCGGGGCCCGGGCCGACGCGATGGAGGCGATCGCGAGAGACACGACGGGGCCGCTCGCCGCGCTCGCGAAGGAGCTCGCGGACGCCGCGCGCGTCACCGCGCTTCGGGCTCGCCAGGTCCACGGCTTGTACGACTACGTCGACGGGATCGGCCCCGCGTCGCCGGGCCGCTTCGCGCGCCTCGCCGTCGCGCGCAAGGCGCTCGACGACGCGGCGGTCGTCGTCAAGCGCCGCGAGGCGGAGTACCGCGTGCCGCTCGTGCGCGTCGCCGGGTGGAGGAGGAACCCGACGTCGTACCCCTTCGGCTATCTCTGGACGGTGCACACGCTCCAC
Organism: Myxococcales bacterium; assembly: GCA_016794325.1. Lineage (GTDB taxonomy): Bacteria > Myxococcota_A > Polyangia > Polyangiales > Polyangiaceae > SXNL01. The sequence goes on from JAEUKG010001105.1 coordinate 7,787, forward strand.
TACCTCTGGCGCGACGAGGGCAAGGCCGTCGACGCGCCCCGGAGCCCTTGCTACCTGAACGTCCTCAACATCGCCGACATCGGGATGGGCGAGGGGATCGCGACCGACGGCGGGCGCGCGCTCCGGAGCGCCCTCGACGCCGCGGGGATGGGCGATCGCTACGCCGAGTGCGCGTCCGAGCCCGCCAGCGAGCCCGTCTACCCTCCCGACGGGCTCCGGACGCGTCCTTGAGCGCTCCGTCGCGGCGTCACGCGCGCGACGGGCGCGCGCTCGCGGCGAGCTCGATCACGCTCTTGTAGTGCGCTTGCACGCGGCCGAGATCGACCGATTCCATGAACGACGTGAAGGCGAAATAGGGGAGCAAGGTGTCCCAGCGCTTGAGCCAGCGCGGCCGGTGTTTGGGGCGCGAGAGGAGGCCCATCTCGCGCAGGGCGATCATCGCCTCGATGTCGTCGAGCGCGATCCGTCCGCACACGAGGAGCTCGGCCTCGTCGCGGAACCCGCCGCGGATGAACGCGGCGAGGAACGCGTACACGTGGAGGAGCCCCGCGAGGTAGCAGGCGTCCTTGGTGAAGGGCGCGCCGCCCTCGACGAGGCCGCCGCGGCACACGCGCGCGGCGTCGAAATACGCGTCACGCGGCGCCGCGCCGCGCTCGAGCAGCGCCCGGTAGAGATCGAGGAAGCTCGCCCCGTCCTCCGCCATCGCGACGAGCTTCACCCGCGTCGCGAGCCGCGACAGGCGCGACGACGCGAGCGAGCGGTCGTAGAGCTCGGCGAAGACGGCGAGTCCCTCTTGCGTCGGCGTGCTGCGCGGACCGCCGGCCTTGAGGAACGGCGCGTGACGCTGCTCGGCGCCGTTGCGCGCGGTGAACGCGTGCGTCTCGACCTCGTGCACGAAGAGGCCCGCGGCCTCCCACGGGAGGAACGTGGCGTCGGCGCGGACGCGGACGCGCGACATGCCGGCGATCGCCTTCGACGCGCACTTCTCGTCGACGACGACGTCGATCTTGATCGACGGGCGATGGCGCGCGATCCGCGCGTCGAGCTCCGCCTTCAGCGCCTCGGCGTCCATGGGCTCGCGCTCTGCGTCGGCGGTCTCGTCCCAACCGTGCACCTGCAGGCGCTCGGTGAGGTGGTCGGCGAGGTCGACGTTGCGCACCGAGAGGCCGAAGAACGTGGACGTGGCGCTGCCGTAGATCTCCCGCGAGAGCTCGCCGAAGGCCCGGGTGCCGCTCGCGGCGATGAGGCGGTTCCGGTCGATGACGGAGGCGACGACCCGGCGCAGCCACACCGAGATCGCGTGGTCGCCGTCGATCGAGGCGATGACCCGCGCGAGCTCGGCGTTGGTGGCGTCGAACGCCGTTCGGTCGAGGTCGTACGAGACCTCGGGGAGGCGCGTCGCCTTGGCCGCGAAGAACTTCTCCTCGACGTCGCGCGGCCAGCCGATGTCCTCGAGGAGGTTCTGCTTGCCGGGCGCGTTCGCGAGGGCAGCGGCCACGAGCTCGAGCTGCGCGCGCGCGGTTTCGGTCTTCACGCGATGAAGCGTAGCCTACTCCCGCGGATCGTAGCGTACGTCGTCGCGCCTCAGGAGGCGCGACGGATCCCCGACGCCTCGGTCGCGTCGAGGCGGCGGAGGTAACGCGCGATCTGCTCGCACGCGCTGGAGAGCGCGAGGTCGAGCGCCGGCGTCGACGCCTCGACGGCGGCGGCGTCCCCCGCGATCGCGGCCGCTTCGATCGCCCTCGTCGCCACGACCACCGCCTCGAAGCCGAGGTTCCCCGCCCCGCCGCGGAGCGCGTGCATCCGACGCGCGAGGGCGTCGAGGTCGTCGTGCGTCGCGGCCGCCGCGGCGTGACGCTGGGCGCCCTCCTGGAAGGCTCGCACGACGTCGCGCGTCGCCTCGACGCCGAGCTCCGCCTCGAGGGTCACGAGGCCCGGCGCGGGCGCCTCCTCCTCCTCCGCGAATCGCTCGTGCGCTCGCGCGCTCCACTCGTCCACCTTCTGCAGGAGCTGCGCTCGGACGAACGGCTTGGCCAGGTAGTCGTCCATCCCCGCGTCGAGGCACATCGCCCGGTCGCTCGGCTGGGCGTTGGCGGTGAGCGCGATGATCGGCACGCGGGCGCGCCCGCTGTCGAGCCCGCGGATCGCCTTGGTCGCGCCCAGCCCGTCGAGCTCGGGCATCTGGACGTCCATCAACACGAGATCGTAATGGCGCGCGCGCACGGCGCTGACCGCCTCGAGCCCGTTGGCGGCGGCGTCCACCCGGTGCCCGGCCTTCTCGAGGTAGCCCATCGCGACGCGGACGTTGATGTGGTTGTCGTCCACGACGAGGAGCCGGAGCTTGCGCGGACCGTCCTCGGCGACGGCGGCGGGAGGCGGGGAGGGAGCCGGCGCTGGCGGAGGAGGAGGGGCGGCCGTCGGGGGTCGCGCGGGGAGGGGTGCCGGCGGCTCGGGAGCGGGGCGGACGTCGTCGACCACCGCTGGCGGAGCCTCGGTCGCGCGCGCGGGCCCCGGCGCACGCCGGGCGTGGGTCGCGATCGCCTGACGGAGCGCCGACGGTCGGACCGGCTTCGTGAACACGACGTCGAAGCGACCGGAGGTGTGCGCGCGGCGCAGCGCCTCGGGGCCGTCGGACGACGCGAGCACGAGCGGGGTCGAGGCGAGCTGCGGGAGGGCCTTGAGCATCGCCGCGAGCGCCTCGCCGTCCATCCCCGGCATCTGGTGGTCGACGATCGCGATGTCGAACGGCGCGCCGTCGGCGATGGCCTTCACGAACGCCACGAGGGCGGCGTCGCCGCTCGCGGCGGTGGTGGCCTGCACGCCCCAGGCGCGGAGCTGGCGCTCGAAGATGCGCAGGTTCGTGGGGTTGTCGTCGACGACGAGCACCCGCAGATCCGGGGCGAGGACGTCGGTGCTCGCGCCGTCGGCGACCTCGAGCGGCACCACGAGCCAGAACACCGTCCCGCGCTCCTCGCCGGGGTGGAAGCCGATGTCGCCGCCCATGAGCTGGACGATGCGCTTGCAGATCGCGAGCCCGAGGCCCGTGCCGCCGAAGCGGCGCGTGCTCGACGAGTCGACCTGCACGAACTCCTGGAAGAGCCGAGCGCCCGCCTCCTTCGGGATCCCGATCCCCGTGTCGCGCACCTCGAACCTCACCCGCGCGCGGCCATCGTCCGCGTAGCCCTCGAACGACGCCTCGACCGTGACCTCGCCGGACTCGGTGAACTTCACGGCGTTCCCCACGAGGTTGAGGAGCACTTGGCGGAGGCGGCCGGCGTCGCCCATGACGCGCGAGGCCACGTCGGCGCCGACGATGCACCCGACCTCGACCCCCTTCGCGTGGGCGCGGGGCGCGACGATCTCGACGACGCTCTCGATCACGGGAGCGAGCTCGAAGTCGTTCTTCTCGAGCTCCATCTTCCCGGCCTCGATCTTCGAGAAGTCGAGGATGTCGTTGATGATTTGGAGGAGGGCCTCGGCCGAGTCGCGGATGGCGGAGGCGTAGGACGACTGCACCCCGTCGAGCTCGGTGTCGAGGAGGAGGCCGACCATGCCGAGCACGCCGTTCATCGGCGTGCGGATCTCGTGGCTCATCGTCGCGAGGAAATCGGACTTCGCCCGCGACGCGGCCTCGGCCTTGGCCGTCGCGTCCCGGAGCGTGGTCTCGGTCTCCTTCCGGAGCGAGATGTCACGGACGACGCAGACCGAGAGCGACTCGCCGGCTTCGGTGAGCACGCTCCGCGAGCACTCGACGGCGAAGGTCGACCCGTCCTTGCGGTGGCCGACCGCCTCGAAGACGCCGGACCCGGCCGCCGCGTCGAAGAGGTTGCCGAGCGGGCAGCCGACGAGGTCGCCGGGCGCGTGCCCGAACATGCGCGCCACCGCGAGGTTCGCGCGCTCGATCGCGCCGTTGTCGCGGACGGTGAGGATGCCCTCGGCGACGTTGGCGAGCACGGCTTGCTCGCGCGCCTCGCTCTCGGCGCGCACCCGCGCCGAGAGCTCGGTCACCTCCTCGCTCATCAGGCGGTTCGCGCGGTCCTGCCGCTCGCGCTCGAGGTCCGCCTCCTCGTACGCGCGGTCGACCAGCGTGACCAGGCGCTCGGCGTCGAGCGACCCGTCGGGCTGGCGGCTCCGCTTGATCTGGCGTTCGAGGAGGCGATGCATCGCTCAGGCGGCCTCCGAGAGGGTCGTGATCGTCATGGTCTGGTTGTGGAGCTCGCAGATCCCGGTGGCGCTGTGGGGCGAGAGCTCTCCGTAGGAGTAGAAGCCGAGCGTCGCGCACTTCGGGCCGAGCACGTCGCACACCGCCTCGACCTCGTCGGAGACGGTCTGGCCGAGGAAGAGCTTGCGGCCGATGCAGCTCACGAGGATCGCGAGGGAGTCGCTGTCGCCGTGCGCGGCGTCCTCCGCCGCCCGCGCGGCGCCCTCCACGAGCCGTTGTTTGGAGCCTCGCATGAGCTGGACGGTCGCCCCCATCGGGATGTCGCCGGCGAACGTCATGCTCTTGGTCGCCTCGTCGACTCCGACGACGGTGCGCACGAGGTCCGCCTCACGGGAGTCGCTGCGGCGCAGGCACAGCGGGAAGAGGAGGGCAGTGCCGGGCAGGCCTTCGGCCTCCTTGCCCAGGTACCTCTTGTAGAGGTCGAGCGCGGGCTGCCCGTCGAGCTCGTAGAGCACGCTCCCGGCGGACTTGGTGACGAGGCGCTCCGGACCGAAGACCTCCCAGCCGCCGACGCTGCCGTGACCGATGGTGAGGGACTCGCCGTGGAGGCCGACCGCGGCGATCACCCCGATGCGGGGGAGCGCGTCGGCGCCGACCTGGGTCGCGCCGAAGCGCGCGCCGTCGCCGGCGAGGCCGCCGGTGATGATCACGCCGTCCCCGAGGACGCTGCGCAGCCCGGCGACGAGCTCGCTGCCGTTGACGCGGGTGCCGTCCGCGAGCACGAAGAGGCACCGGAGCGTCGGGGTCGCGAGCTCCTTGGCGAGCCGCGTCCCGGCCGCGAACGAGTCGCTGGCCACGCCGATGTTCGTCTCGGCGAGCGACACGCGCGTCTTCTCGAACGAGACCGCGGCGGTGACGACCGACCCGTCGTGCACGTCGGAACCGACGATCTCGCCGCCGGTCGTGCACCCGGTGATGCGCGCCTTGGGGTAGCGCGCGCGGATCTCCTCCCATCGCTCCGCCGTCAGCGCCTCCGGCGCGCCGAAGTAGAGGACCCAGTCGGCGTCTGCGACCGCCTCCTGGCTCCACCCACCTTCACTGGTGTGTACGCTCGTCGTAACGCGCATCTGTCGCCTCCGTTGTGCCCAGGTCACCCGTGACCCTCGCTCCGGGGAACGGCAGTCCCGGCGCCGCCCGTAGGCGAAAAAAGCGCGTCGTGTGGTCTCACCACCTACAGCTACAGATCCACGAGGAGGCCGGGCCCGAAGTAGGCCGACCACCCGCGGACGGGCACCGTCCCCTTCGGGGCGGCGAGCACCGACACCTCGGGGACGAGGCGGAAGCGATCCGAGATCCGCGCCTCGAAGTAGGCGAAGCCCCCGAACGACAGCCCATGGGCGCTCCCGCCGGTCGCGGGGAGGTAGTAGCCGTAGAGCATGCGCGGCCCGAACCCGACGCCGAGCGTCTTGTTCAGCCGCCGCCCGAAGATCATCGGGAGGTGCCCCCACACGTAGAGCGAGTCCACCGTCGACGGCGTGCCGACGAAGCGCGACCCTCCGAGGCGAGGCGCGATCGCGGCCGACCAGGGGCCGTCGAGAAACCTGTATTTTACACCGATATCGAGGCCCCAGAGATAGGCCGCGACCTGGGCGTCGAGATCGCGAGCGATGCCCCGGCGCAGCGCGAGCTCGGCGCTGCCCGCGGGGGTGGACGTCTCCTGAGGGACGTCTCGGAAGAGCGCGCCTCCGGCCGACGCCGCGAGCTGCCACTTCCCGGGCGCCACCGTCTCCGGGGTCTGGTGCTGAGCGAGCGACGGGCACCCCGCGCAGGCGAGCGCGCACGCGGCGCCGATCGCGAGCTCAAGGCCTCGGGTGCGCACGGAAGAACTCCACGATGAGATCGCTGCCGAAGTCGCGCGAGACTCGCCCGACGATCGACTGGGGGAAATAGGGGTTTCCGTCGGGCCACGTGTGCCCGCCGCCCTCGACGCGGACGAGCTCCACCGCCGCGCGGCAACCTCGGTACGTGCGCCGGGTGGCGCGCGTGCCGTCGCCGGGGTCGTTGTCGGGGAGGGGCGCCTCGTCCGGAGCCGTCGCGCAGGTGTTGCGGAAGCGCCAGCCCTCCATGGACTCCTCCACCCCGATCTTGGTCCCCGGGTCGTTGCTCTCGAGGCAGCTCTCGGTCCCTTGCGTGTACCCCCAGCACGGGTCCTCGGTGCCGTGGATCTGCAAGACGGCGACTCCGGGCGCGCACGCGCCGCCCGTCCCCGCGTGCTGGTTCGTGCCTCCCACCGCGACGATGGACGCGACGACCCCGGAGCGCTCGCACGCGATCCGATGGCTGATGGCGGCGCCGTTCGACAATCCCGTGAGGTGTACACGCTTCGGATCGACGGGGACGACCTGCCTCACCGCGCGCAGCAGGTCGTCGAAGTAGCGCATGTCGTCGACCCCGGACTTGCACGCCGGGCCGCTCGCGCAGTTGAAGCTGCCCGCCCCGCCGCCGGCGTTCCAGGTGCGCACGTTCCGCAGCGGGCGGCTCCCGGTGCCGTCGGGCCTCACGACCGCGAAGCCCGAGGCGCGAGCGACGGCCGAGAGGCACGTCGCGCGATCGACGTCGCCGTCGCGGCACGTCACCGTCGCCGCGGCGCGCCGGTTGCCCCCGCCGCCGTGGAACGCGAACACGACGGGGAGCGGCGTTCGGCCGTCCCAGCCCGCGGGCACCTCGAGATCGAAGGCCCGGTCCGTCCAGCTCGGGACGGGGCAGGTGATCGAGCCGCCCGGCCCCACGTCTCCAGCGTGGCACTCGTCGATGCCTGGCACGCACCCCGCGCCCAGCGACGAGGCGAGGGAGAGGGCAGCCATCACGACCTTGGCGCGCATCGAGCGCCCAGTCTACCATCGTCCTTCGCCGCGGAATGCCCGTACCCACCTCGGCGTTTCGACCCTCTGCGATGAGCCCTCGAGCCAAGCGCGCGCTGATCCTGTCGTCGTTCGCCGTCTTCGGCGCGGCCGCGATCGCGGTGTGCAACGCGGTGGTCACGGCCGACGCCGCGTCGCGCACCACCGAGGTCGCCTCGGCGGAGCGCGCAGACTGCATCCTCGTGCTCGGGGCCGGCGTGTGGGCGACGGGCCCGTCGCCGGTCCTCGAAGACCGGCTGGAGACCGCGCTCGCGCTCTACCGCGCGGGCAAAGCGCCGCGGATCCTGGTGTCCGGCGATCACGGCCGGCCGGAGTACGACGAGCCGGGGGCGATGGCGGCCTGGCTCGAGGCGCGCGGGGTCCCCGCCGAGCACGTCTTCCTCGACCACGCGGGCTTCGACACCCACAGCACCATGGTGCGCGCTCGCGAGGTGTTCGGGGTCGAGCGCGCGATCGTCGTCACCCAGAGGTTCCACCTCGCGCGCGCGCTGTACCTCGGCAACGCCGCCGGCATGGCGGTCCAAGGCGTGGCCGCCGATCGCCGCCCCTACGAGCGCGCGCGCTGGTACGACGCGCGCGAGACCGTGTCGCGCGCGCGCGCGGTCGTCGACGCCGTGACCGCGCGCCGCCCGCGGTACCTCGGGCCGACGTTCGACCTGTCGGGGGACGGCCGCGCGACGCGGAGCTGACCGCGGCGCGCGGCTCCACCTCGCTCGCCCCGCCCCGATGCGCTACTGTTGGAGGCGTGAGACGCGCCGCTCCTTCGCTCGCGTTCGTTTCCGCTCTCGGCGTGGCCGCGTCGCTCGTCCACTGCGGAGCGTTCGACACGGCGGAGACGACCAACGCGCCGGACGCGTCCCCGTCCGAAGGCGGCGTCTCGGACGCCAACCTCCCGATCGGCGACGGCGGCGCCGACGCTCCGTCGAACGGGGACGGAGGCCCGAGCGCGTGCGTCGATCCCGTCGCGCCCACGCACCCTTGCTTCGAAGGAAGCGGCTCGTGCGACGGCGACCTCGTGGCGGTCAACAGCCTCAGCGGCCCTGCCCCCGACGGCGGGACGCTCACCCTGGGCTACCCTCACGGGCTCGCGCTCGACGGCGGCGCCACCTACTTCGCCGCGCTCGTCGACGCGGCGCTCGCGCGGGACGGAGCGGGCCTCGGGTTCGTCTTTCGCTGGGACGGGACCAAGGTGGAGCGGCTGACGGCGGCGCTCGACAGCCCGGGCTTTCTCGCCGCGCGGGACGGCTACCTGTATTACCGCAACCGGAAGAACGCGACGGACTGGGTCGTCGAACGCCTCAAGCTGCCCGTCGCAGCGTGCGAGGGGAGCGCGTGCCCTGCGCCGGAGATCGTCGCCCTCGTCTCGGGCGCGCCGATCTCGCGCGTCCACCCCGTCACGCCCTCGCTGCTCCTCTTTCGGGTGGGAGACACCCGGCTCTTCCGCTCGGTACCCCCAGTCGGCGGAGCTCAATGGGCGACGACGGACATCAGCCCGGGGACGCCGATGCCGCCGTCCACGCTCTCGACCGGGCCCCGCGCGTTCTGGGGCGTCGACTCGGCGTTGTGGAAGGTCGACGCGAGTGCCTCCGCCTATTTCGTGGGGGGCGTGGCGCCGGGGGCGCCGAAGGCGAAGCTCGTCACCTCCACCTGCGACGCGGTCTACGTCTACGACGACGCCCTCACCACCAAGCCGCTCCACTCCGCGACGTCCGGCGGCTACAAGGAGGTGGACTGCGGCGGCGCGGTTTGCGCGGTCACCCTCTCCTTCGACCTCGCGGCCGACGCCAAGTTCGTCTACGTCGCCCGGCCGAACAACCAGGGCCTCCAGGCGATTCCGCGCGGGGGCGGGCCGCCGGTGCGCATCAACAGCGGCGCCGACGCGTGGGACGTCGCGGTCGACGACGACTACGTGCTCCTCACCGATCTCAACGGCAAGGCCGTTCGTCGCATCCGCAAGCGCCCCAAGTAGGGGCGCCGAGCGGAGTCGGCCAAGGCGCGCGCAGCTTTGGCTACACCGTCGCCTCTCGCCGTCCGGTCACCGCGAGCGCAGGCCTGCTACGTTTGCGGCATGGTGCGTCGTCTCGCGGCGGCTTCGGGCGGCTCGTCGTTGGTGCTCCTCGTCGCCGCGTGCGGCCTCGACGACTTGACCGGCGGCGCCGTCGACGCGGGCGCCGCGGACGCGAGCTCGACGCCGGGCGCGGACGCCGCGCGGGACGGCGCCTCCGCCACGCCCGAGGCGGGCGCCGACGGAGGGTCCGCCGGTTGCGCGGGCTTCCCTCCGACGGTGAAGTTCTGCGACGACTTCGACACCGGCGACTCGACGCTCGAGAAGTGGCCGCTGGCGACGGTGGATCCGGGGAGCGTCGTCGAGAAGAGCGCGGCGCAGTCCAAGAGCGCGCCGCGCGCGGCGCGTTTCCGCGCTGGAGCGCCGGCGTCGGTGAAGCCGTCGGACGGCATCGGCGCCAGCCTGCGGAAGACATTCCCGGACTCGCCTCCCAAGATCCGCTGGTCGTTCTCGATGATCGTGCCCGAGGCGCCGAAGACCACCGGCTCGTTCGTCGCCTTCGCGCCGATCGCGTTCAACGTCCCGACGGGCTACCTCGACGTCCGGCTGGAGTCCGAGCGCAACGCCGCGGGCGCGCTGACGACGCGCATCCAGCAGACGATCGAGGTCGCCCAGCCCTACGACTACATCGAGGCCACGCTCTCGGATCCGCTGCCGGTCGGGCGGTGGTTCCGGGTGGAGGTGAACATCGACGTCCAGTCGCACACGGTGAGCGTCTCGTTCGACGGCAAGGTCGAGGCGACGATGACGCTCGACGCGAAGTACAAGCCGTCGCCGTTCATCGCCCGCGCCGGGATCCACTACGTGAGCGCGAAGAACGACGCCCCGAGCCCCGTCGACGGCTGGGAGATGTTCTTCGACGACGTCGTCGTCGACTACGACTGAGCGCGGCCGAGCCGCTCGAGGGCGTCGAGGGCGGCGCGGCGCATCGCGCGGCGCCCGGAGAAGAGGGCGGACACGTGGCCGCCCCGGATCCAGCGGAGCTCGGCGCCCCAGTGGCGCGCGAGGCCGAGCGTCCCCTCGCGGGAGACGAAGCCGTCGGAGCGGGCGCCCACGAGCACGCTCGCCTCCACCGCGACTGGCGGAGGGAAGCGCGACATGTCGGCCACGCCGAAGAGCTCGGCGAGCCGCCTTCGCCCCTCGGCGGGGCTCGGGTCGAGCGCGTCGAACGCCACGCTCCGCGACAGGAGCCCCTCGGTGTAGATGGTCGACGGGCGCAGCGTGGCCGCCATCGGCACCACCGCGAACGGACGGCGGACGAGGGCGCCCGCGAGCGCGGCGATGGCGCCGCCCATGCTGTAGCCGGTGACGCCGACGCGACCGAAGCCGTCGAGCTCGAGCCTCCGCACGAGCCCGTCGACCTCGGCGACGGTGGCGACGCTCATCCGCAGCTGGTCGAGCACGGTGGGGAGCGACGCCGAGCGCTGGCCGCGCGCGCGGCGGGCGCCGTAGTAGGCGTTCTCGAGCAGGAAGACGTCGACCCGCTCGCGCTCCGCGAGCGGCGCCCAGATCGCCTCGCGCAGGTCGTACCCCTCCTCGCGCGACGCGGCCAAGACGACGAGCGCTCCCCGCGATGTGTTCCGTGCGGGATAGTGCCGGACGCGGGCGCGGGCGACCTCCCGCGGGAGCCATGCCTCGGCCGGCGAGTCGAACGCGCGATCGACGGCGCGCCGCGCGCGGGCCCGGGCCGCTGGCCGCTCGTCCTCGAGGGTCACCGCCTCGCCGCGCGGAGCCGCGAGCCCGCCACGCACGAGGGCCTCGAGGTCCGCTCGATCGCCCCAGCCCTCGGTGAACATCGGGTCTCGGGCGCCGAGCCGCGCGAGGAGCACGTCGACGAGCCTCACTCCGCCAGGTTAGCGCGCGGTGTGGACCGCCGTTGTCACCCGTTCCGATGACGTTCAAGTGCATGAAACAACAAAAGATTTCAATTTCGGACACGGGTGCATCGATCTCCGCGCGCCCTCCGTCTGTCGTCTCGAAAGGCGGAGACGAACATGAAGCGATTCAGCGTGGTGGCGGTGGTGGTGGCGGCGATCTCGATCCTCGCGGGCGGCGCGGCCTCGGCGAACGTGGGCGCGCAGGACGACGTCGAGGCGGCGGAGGCGTGCGCCGCCGCGCAGCGCCCCGGCAGCGTGCTCGCGACTCCGCAGTGCACCTACCTCGAGAAGTGCTGCGGCGGGAACACGCCGAACGCTCCGAAGTGCTGCGAGGGCTACTTCAAGAAGTGTGGCGGCGGCAAGGGTCAGTGATCGGGCGGCGGCTCACCGGTCCGGCGGGGGTCGGTTCGACGGGTGGCCGCGCCGCGCGTCGGCGTGCGCGAGCCAGCCGAGGATCGCGCGGACGCTCCCCGTCGCGAGCCCGATGCACGTGTCGGCGGCGCCGTAGTACAGGTGGATCGTGTCGCCGTCGTCTCCCATCGTGTATCCGCATGGGAACACGACGTTGGGGACGTCGCCGCGGCACTCGTAGTCGGTCTCCGGGCCGAAGATCCACTCGTCGCCGCGCGCGATGACGGCCTCGGGCGAGTCGAGCGCGAGGAGCGCGGCGCCGAGCCGGTAGAGGCTGCCCGAGGCGGTGTGGCGGACGCCGTGGTAGAGCATCAGCCAACCGCCTGGCGTCTCGATGAGCGGCGGTGACAGGCCGACCTTGTTGGCGTCCCACCACGCGCCCTTTCGAGCCGGGAGGACGAGGCGGTGCCCGCCCCAGTTGCGGAGGTCGGGCGAGAACGACACCCAGATGTGCGCCCCGAGGTCGGTCATCGGCCGGTGGATGAGGGCGAACTCCCCGTGGATCCGCCGAGGGAACAGCGCGGCGTCTTTGTCGTCGGGCTGCATGACGAGCCCGAAGCGCTCGAAGCTGCGGAAGTCCTCCGTGAGGCACAGCGCGACTCCGGGCCCACCCTTGCTGAACGCAGTGTATGCGATGGCGTACCTTCCGAGCTCCTCGACGAAGGTGATCCGCGGGTCTTCGATCCCCCAGAGCTCTTCGGGGAACCCCTCGGCGTCGGGCAGGAGCGTCGGGGACTCGTCGATGCGCCAGTCGTCGATGCCGTTCGCGGAGCGCGCCGCGCACAGGTGCGAGTGGCCTCGATGGTCCTCGACTCGGCAGAGGAGCAGGGTCGTGCCGTCGCGGAGGCGCGTCGCGCCGGCGTTGAACACGGTGTGTACGGGGTAGGGCCAGTCCGCGGCGGTGAGGATCGGGTTCGCGTGACTGCGGCGGAACAGCGCCGCGCGAGCGTTCGCGGTCACGAGACGACGCGCTCCCCGGCGCGCGGCGGCGTCAGGGCGCGCGCGGCGCGGAGCGTGGGGCCCGCCACGCGCTCGGCCGACCGCAGCTCCAAGAGCGCGAGCAAGAACGAGACGGTCGACTCGGCGCCCTGGTTCTCGTTCGGGCGGTCGGCGTGGAGGCCGTCGCGGCAACCTCCGGTGACCGGATCGTAGAGCGGGGTGCCTCCGGAGTTCTGGCCCAAGAACCAGCTGAACGCCGCGCGCGCGCGGCCGAGCCACGCGGCGTCGCCGGTGGCGCGATGCGCGTCGAGGCACGCCGAGAGCGTCGCCGCCGCCTCGACGGGCTGCTGGTCGTACATCGCGCGCTCGCCGCCGCGCACCCAGAAGCCGTCGGACCCGATCGGCGCGAAGAGCCCGCCCACCGTCTGCGCTTCGCAGAGCCACTCGAGCGTCGCGAGGCCGTCGCGCGTGGTTCGTTCGTCGTCGAGGCGGGCCCCGGCCGCGAGGAGCGCCTGCGGGAGCCGCGCGTTGCAGTAGGTGAGGCGGTCTTCGAACCACGGCCACTCCGGCGTCTTCGTCACCGCGAGCCGCTCGAGCAGGCGCCCGCGGAGCCGCGTCATCGTCGCGAGCAGGGCGGGCTCGCCGGGCCGAGCGCGCAGGTACTCGTCGATCCCGATCATGGTGTAGGCCCACGCGCGCGGGCTCGTCAGCCCGTCGGCGGCGGGGAGCGCGGCATCGAAAAGGCTGCGCGCCAAGGCCGACGTTCCGCGGGCGCGCGACCGGCCCACGACGGCCCCGAGCGCCCACAGCGCGCGCCCGTGGCAGTCGTCGCTGGCGCGGGCGGTCGACCACGTCCGCTCGAAAGACATGAAGTTCCGGAAGCGGCCCGTGCCGGTGTCGAACGCGTAGCTCACGAAGGCCAGGTACCGCGCGGCGAGTGCGCGCACGGAGCGCGCCGGCTCGACCGCGGACTCCTCGAGCAGCGTCGTCACGAGGAGCGCGCGCGCGTTGTCGTCGACGCAATATCCGTCCTCGTAGCGCGGCACGGTGTGGAGAGCGTGCTGGAGGATGCCGGTGTCGTCGGTGAGCACCCGGAGGTGGCTGAGATCGACCTCGGGCAGGTCCACCGGGCGCTTGGCGAGGGTGCGCGCCTTGAACGTCGCCCGGCGCTGCCCGCCTCGCGACTGGGTCGCCTTGGCGAACGACGCGAGGTATCCGCGCGCGACCATCGGCCACGACATCCCACGTCCGCGCGCGGCAGCGCGCTGCTCGAGCGAGTGGCGCCGGGTCTCGTTGGAGAGGAGGTCGACGACCTGCCGCGCGATGGCGCTCGCGTCGCGCGGCGGGACGAGCGCCCCGCAGCCGCCGTCCAGGAGCTCACACGCGTACCGGTAAGGCGTCGAAATGACGGCCTTTCCAGAGCCCACCGCGTAGGCCAGCGTCCCCGAGGTGATCTGCTCCGTCTGCAGGTACGGCGTGACGTACACGTCGGACGCGGACAGGAACGTCATGAGCTCCTCTTGGCTCACGAAGCGATCGTGGAACACGACGTGCGAGTCGACGCCCAGGCGCTTTGCGCGCGCCTCGAGCATGAAGCGGTAGCTCTCTCCATCGCTGTCCTTCACGTGCGGGTGGGTCACGCCCACCACCACGTACAGGGCGCTCGGACGCTTCGCGACGATGCTCGGGAGCGCGTCGATGACGTATTCGATCCCCTTGTCGGGAGAGAGGAGCCCGAAGGTCAAGATCACGTCGTGGTCGGCGAGGCCGAGGCTCGCCTTGGCGTCGACGGCCTGAGGCAGCGCGGGGATCCCGTGCGGGATGAGGTCGATCTTCTGCGGGTCGACGCCGTGGACCTCCTGCAAGAGCGCCGCCCCGCTCGCGCTCATGACGACGAGCCGCTCCGACGTCGCCGTGAGCTCGTTCATCACCGCGCGCTGCATCGGGTTCGGCTCGCTGAGGACGGTGTGCAGGGTCGTCACGAGCGGCATCCGCAGCTCGCGTACCAAGTCGAGCAAGAACGCGCCCGCGTTGCCGCCGAAGATCCCGTACTCGTGCTGAAGCGAGACGACGTCGACGTCGCTCACGTCGAGGAAGTCCGCGGCGCGTCGGTACGACGCGATGTCGCCCTCACCGAGCTCGAACGCCACCCGCGGCGGGTAGTCGTACGATCGCCCGGGCTCGTTCATCGCGAGGACGACGCACTCCGCGCCCGACCGCTCGCTCGCGATCGCGTCGGCGAGGTCGGTCGTGAAGGTCGCGATGCCGCAACGCCGCGGGAGGTGGTTACCGACGAGCGCGATCTTGCGGACTTCTCCGCTCCAGCCAGAGGCTCGGTGCATGGGTCTCCCTCGGATCCGGGCGCGAGGAAGAGCCGCGGGAGGTCGTCACGCCCGACGACTCCCAGCGAGGAGCCTCCACTATGGACCCCCGGCGAGACCATCGCAACGCCGGCGTGTCGTCGGTGCGCCGATGGCGAGAGTCCGCGCGCAGAGAGGTCTCTTCGAGCCGCGTTCGAGCTCTGCGGGCTCGCGCCGAGCGCCGGGCGCGTCGACCGAGCCCGCGGGCCGCGCTCGGCGGCGCCGTTCGCGCTCAGACGGCCCGAATGTCGTTGAGGAGCTGGGTGACGCCCGCCCAGTCCACCGTCGGTAGGTCCACACCGTCCGCCTGCCGCACCCACGCGCGCGCGACGGCGGTGAGCGCCGCGGCGCGGGTGTGGTCCGTTGCCTTGACCAGCACTCCGGAGGAGTGCGTCGAGGTGACCTCGAGGCACCAGTGGAGCGCCCCCTCGGCGTCTTCGGACGGCGCCATGCGGATCCGCAGCGGCGTGCCCGCGTGGTCGAGCTCGTACACCACCCACGAGCGGCCTCGAACGCGCCGAATCAGCAGAACCCGTTGGGAGCTAGCAGACACGCACCCAGCATCCTCTTCTCTGACGGCGTGACGGTACGGCACCCGAAGCCGCCAGGAATCGAGCGAGGGCTGCTGCGGCTTCGCCTCGAGGACGAACGACTGCGCAACGGACTGACGGTAGGCCCATGGCGCCACTCGCGCAAGCGGCGCGAGCGCGAGCGCGACGGTGCCCCGCCCTGTCACGTATGTGTCAGCGCTTCGCGCGTCGCGGCTCGCGGGCGTGCCGAGTGCCTATGTTGCTCTCCATGATGAGTTCCAACGAGAGCGCGCGACTCGAGAGGCTGGTCGTGGCCTGCCACGACGACCGGCGCGCCTTCAGCGACGCCGCGTCGGCTCACCCCGCGCACCACGACGAGCTGACCCAGCTCGCGCGCCGCCGTGACACCTTCATCGTCGCGCTCGAGGCGGTGCTGCGGGCGCACGGCAAGGAGCCGAGTCGGCGTGGGTCCACGCTCGCCTGGTGGAACCGAGTCACGGCGTCGGTCCGGGTGGCCGTCGCGGGAGCGACGAACATGAGCGACACGTTCCGTTCCTGCGTCCGCCAAGAGAGTCGGACGCTCGAGGACTTCGAGCACGCCGAGCGAGCTGGCTCGTCGTCGAGGGAGGTCGCCGAGCTCGTCCAGGCTCAGCTCCGCGAGATCGAGGCCGATCTGGCCCGCGTGCGCCACCTGTACGGGTGGTCGTGATGGCCCCCGCCTCGCCGACGGTCGACTGCCACGCGCGCCTTCGAGAGCTCGGCGGCGCGCTCGCCGGCCGGGCCCGGGTCTCCGCGCCTGGGAGCCGGCTCGATCGCGAAGAGCGCGACGCTCGCGACCTCATGCGATTGCTCGACCTGATTCGCGATGCGCGCGCGACCCTCGCCGTCGCGTGACCCTCAGCCGTAGGGCCGCACGATCTTCGCGGCCGACACGGCCTCGCGGACGGCGGCGACGAAGGCGCGGATCTTCGGCGTCGCTCGCCGCGCCCCCGCGTGCACCGCGTGCACCGGCGTCTCGATCCAGCAGGGCTCGAGGAGCGGGACGAGGCGCCCGTCGGCGACGGCCTCGGCGGCGAACGGCTCCACCGTGCGCAGGATCCCCACGCCTCGGATCGCGAGCTCGCGCGCGAGCCGGAAGCTGTCGACGCGCGCGCGGCCGGAGACGGCGACCTCGACCTCGGCGCCACCCCAGCGGAACGACCAGCGAGGCGTCGTCGCCGCGCCGACGACGATGCACTGGTGCGACGCGAGCTCGTGCGGCGTCGCCGGCGCCTCGTGACGCGAGAGGTACTCGGGCGACGCCCAGCACCCGGTGACGGTCGCGCCGAGCTTGGTGGCGTACAGGTCCGCGGCGTCGGCGATGGGCCACGCGCGCAGCACCACGTCGACCTCGCCGGAGCGCAGGTCCGCGTAGTCGACCGAGAGCTTCACGTCGACGCGCAGCGCTGGGTGGCGCTCGAGGAGCTTCGCGACGACCTCCGGCAAGACCTCCTCGCCGAACACGGGCGCGGCGGAGACCCGCAGCGTGCCCGAGGGCTCGGTCGCGCCGCGCCCGATCTCGGCCTCGGCCTGACCCACGAGCGCCTCGAGCGCCTCGCACCGCTGCGCCAGCGCGAGCCCCGCCTCGGTGAGCGCGAAGCGTCGAGCGTCGCGCAGGACGAGCGCGGCGCCGAGGGTCTCCTCCAGCTCCGCGAGGCGTCGGCTCACCGTCGACTTCGGCATCCCCAGCGCCGCGGCCGCGCCGCGCACGCCGCCCTCGCGCGCCATCGCCGCGAAGACCATCATCGCGCTCGGGTCGAGCGCGAGCGCCGCGCGTCGCTTCTTTCCGGCCACGATCCGCGAGCTTAGCGGAGCGCGGGTGGGCTGTCCCACCTCGTGGACGTCACGTCCACCGCGCCGCCGCTGCCGAAGCCCACCAGCGCGGCTTACGTCGGTGGGGACCGCAGCATCGCGGACACCTCACGACCCAGGAGCCCTCCTCATGTCCACTCTCCGAACCTCTGCCACGATCGCCGCGACCCTCACCCTCGCGCTCGGCGGCGCCTCGCTGCTGGTCGCGTGCGTCGGCGACGCGCCAACGGCCTCCGCGCCCCCCGCGACCGTCGCGGCGGACGGCGGGGCGGCCGACGCCGCTCCTCCTCGCGACGCCGCGAACGCGGTCGACGCCTCCGACGCCGCCGTCGCCGCGAGCGTCGCGACCGTGCGCGCGTTCGACGGGAGCAAGTTCGAGCTCCCCGAGGGCCTCGCCGTCCGCGACGGCGCCGCCTTCGTGAGCCTCGCGCCCTTGGGCCAGATCCTGAAGGTCGGCGCCGACGGTGTGGCCGCGCCCTACGCCACCGTGCCCCCGGGGTACGACGGCGGCTACACCCTCGGGCTCTCGGGCTCGCGTTCGACGCGAGCGGCGCGCTCTTCGTCGCGCAGACCAAGAACGCCGACACCGCGCCCGTCACGCCGGGCATCTACCGCATCCCCGCGGGCGGCGGCGCGGTCACGACTCCGCTCGCGACGCACGCGCAGATGGTGTTCCCGAACGGCCTCGCGTTCTTGCCGTCGGGGAAGCTCCTCGTCACCGACTCCGCCACCGGGCAGATCTTCGCCGTCGATCCGGCGAGCGGCGCGACGTCGGTGTGGAAGGCCGATCCCGCGCTCGCCGGCTCCGCGGCCTGCGCGGCGCCGCTCCCGTTCCCGATCGGCGCGAACGGGATCGTCGTCGCGGGCTCCGACGTGTTCGTCACCAACACGTCGAAGGGCTCGATCACCCGCGTCGCCGTCGCGGCCGACGGGAGCGCGGGCGCGCTCTCGACCGTCCTCGAGGACTGCGCGTACGCGGGCCTCGCCGGCGTCGCGCGCGCCGCCGACGGCTCGCTCGTCGTCGCCCAGAACGGGGCCCCCGGCCGCTTGTTGCGCGTCTCCCTCGGCGCCACCCCGAGCGTGACTGCGCTCGTGCCCGGCAAGCCGCTCGACGGGCCCGGGAGCGTCGCGATCGCGTCGTTCGGCGGGAAGAAGACGGCGCTCGTCACGAGCACCGCGTTCTTCACCGTGGGCGTCGACGGAGGAGCGCCCGCGCCCGCGCTCCAGGCCTTCGCGCCGCTGCCGTGAGGGTCACGCGAGGAAGACGACGGAGGTGAGGCAGGCGCGCTCCGCCGGCGTCGCGGGGGTGACGCGGATGCGCACCTGCTTCACCACGCCCGGGGGCAGCCGCCACGTCTCGGAGCGGAAGCTCGGCCCGTAGGGGCGGAACGCGAACGCGCGCGAGCCCAGCTCCTCGAAGGCCTCGCCGTCTCCCACCGCGAGATCGAGCGTCAGCTGCGTCATGCCGCCGCGGTGCTCGCTCTCGACGACGATGGATCGGATGTCCTGAGGCTCGTCGAACGCGACGAGCACCGTCTGCTCACCGCCGCTCGAGGCGATCCACCGGCTCCCGCCGGGCCCCCGCTGACGGTCGAAGACGGAGTCGATCGGGAAGCACGCCTGCTCCGACGAGACGCTCACGCGCGCGACGTCGACGACGTCGAGGCCGGCCGGCACGCCGACGGCGGCCCGGCCTCGCACGATGGGCCTCCACGGAGAGGCGCCCGAGTCGCGATCGTCGTTCATGACTGGAGTCTAGGCCTCGCGGGCCCGATCGCCTAACTCCGCGACCCGTTGCATCGATCTCGTGCGAGATCTCGTCGTCGGCGCCGCGGTGCGTGCTCGGACCCGGGAGCTGTTCCGCGCGCCCTCGCCGCCTCGACCTCTCGAGCGATCTCGACGCAGCCGGTCGCGGTGTCGACTCCGCGAGCGTCACACGCCGGGGACGCTCGATCGCAGGCGGCGCGCGATGCGCTCCTCGAGCGCGGTCGCCTCGATGCCGAGGGTGGCGGCGGACGCGAGGAGGAGGGCGCGCTCTTCGGGCTCGACCTTGCCGTCGACGACCGCGGCCTCGACGAGGAGCGCCATCACCCGCGCCTGGACGTCGGGGGCGAGCCCGCGCAGGGTCTGCGTCGTGCGCCCGAAGTCGTTGGCGGAGAACGGAACGGCCTCGCGCTCGGGGACGCCGAAGCGCTCGACCACGCGCCTCAGGAAATCGCGCTCCGCGTCGGCGATCACGCCGTCGGCGGAGATGACGGCCTCGATGAGCTGGCAGACCTTCTGGCGTTCCTCGACGTCCATGTCCGCCGAGAATAGCGCGAGCGGGCCGATCGCGCCCGGCCAAAGTCGCGCGAGGAGGCGGTGACGCGCGCTCCGCTTCTCGCTACGGTGCCGCCGCGTGAACCCACCCTCGGCTCCGACCACCCACGTGGACGACCTCGTGATCGGCTCGGGGATGGCGGGCCTCTCGGCCGCGGCCATGCTCGCGCGGGCGGGGCGCAAGGTCCTCGTCCTCGAGGCGCACGACTCGCCGGGCGGCTACGCGCACACCTTCCGCGTGCGCGATTTCCGCTTCTGCGCGCAGGTCCACTACGTCTTCGGCTGCGGCGAGGGCGAGACGATCGACCGCCTGCTCGGCGCGCTCGGCCTCGCCGCCGAGGTGCCTTGGGTGCGGCTCGACCCCGAGGGCTTCGACCACGTCGTGGTCGCCGGCGATCGCGTGCGCGTCCCGAACGGCCTGCGCAAGTACGAGCAGCGCCTCGCCCGCCGCTACCCCGACGCCGCGCGGCCGCTCCACCGCTACTTCCGCCTCGTCGAGGCGGTGGCCGCCGAGCTCGATCGCGACGAGGAGCTCCCGAAGACGCTCTCGCCGGTCACCCTCCTTCGGTCCGCGATCCGCTACCGGCACCTCCTCCGGCACTCGCGCTCCACCCTCGCCGACGTGTACGACGCCGTCGGCATGCCGCCGCGCCTCCGCGCCATCCTCGCGGGCCAGAGCGGCGACTACCTGCTCCCGCCGGAGCAGGTGTCGTTCATCCTCCACGTGGCGCTCGTCCACGGCTACGACCGCGGCGCCTACTATCCGCGTCGGCACTTCTACCACTTCGTCGACGCCGTGGTCGGCGCCATCCGAGGTCGGCCGGGCTGCGACGTGCTCCTCGAGCGCACCGTCGACCGCATCCACGTGGACGGGGGCCGCGTCACCGGCGTCACCACCACGAGCGGCGAGCGCTTCACCGCCGACCGCTACCTCTCGAACGTCGACCCGCGTCGCACCCTCGAGCTGGCCGGGCTCTCGCGCTTCTCCGACGCCGACCGATCGCGCGCCGACTACGACTACTCCGCGAGCACGGTGACGCTCTACCTCGGGGTGAAGGGGCTCGACCTGCGTGAGCACGGCTTCGGCTCCTTCAACGTGTGGCACTATCCGCACGAGGATATTGGGCGCATGTACCGGGACCAGCTCGAGCGCCACGACCTCTCGGACCCGTGGCTCTTCATGTCCACGCCGACCCTCCACAGCGACGAGCCGGGGACGTGCCCGCCCGGGCACCAGATCCTCGAGATCGCGACCGCGTGCGACCACCGTCGCTTCGCCGACCTCCGCCGCCGCGACCGCCGCGCCTACAACCGGGAGAAGAAGAAGATCCGCGATCGGATCCTCGAGATCGTCGAGGCCACCTACGTGCCCGGCCTCCACGATCACCTGGCGCTGCGGGTGACGGGGACCCCGGCGACCAACGAGCGCTTCTGCCGAGCGCCCGAGGGCAACGCCTACGGATCCGCGCTCACGCCGAAGAACGTCGACCTCCGTCGCCGGCCGTACCGCACCTCGCTCGAGAACCTGTGGCTCGCCAACGCGACCGCCGGCTTCCCGAGCGTCGCGGGCGCGGTGGGAGCCGGCCTCAAGGTGTTCGACGAGATGCAGCGCGGCTGATCGCGCCCCGCTGGCGCGTTCTCGAAAGCGGTTGGCGCCCGTCCGAAAGAACGGCGCCCGCCGCCGTGCTTCGCTGCTCGGCATGACGCACTTCGAGCCCGAGCCCGAGCCCTCGACGTTCCGGCGCATCGCCGCCAGCATGTGGGGTCGGCCCCGCGATCCGAGCATCCACGGGGTCATGGACCTCGACGCGACGTCGCTCATCGCGTTCGTCGACCGCTACCGCGGCGAGACCGGCCGGCGCCTCACCGTGACCCACCTCGTCGCCGCGGCGGTGGCGCGGACGTTCGCCGACAACCCCGATCTCAACACCAAGGTCCGCCTCGGCGGGCGCATCGAGCGCCGGCGCACCGTCGACGTCTTCGTCTCGGTCTCGACCGAGGGCGGCCGCGATCTCGGCGGCGCCAAGGTCGAGGCCGCCGATCGCCTCGAGCTCGGCGCGCTCGTGGGGGCGATCGAGGGCGGCGCTGGGCGCGCGCGACGCAAGGAGGACGCGACCGCGTCGTCCACCTCGGCCCTCCGGCGCTTGCCCGGGTGGGCGCTCGGGCCCGTGCTCCGCGCGACCGACTTCGTCACCAACGAGGCCCACGCGGACTGGCCGAAGCTCGGCCTCCCCGCCGACCCCTTCGGGACCGCCATCGTCACCAACGTGGGCTCCTTCGGCGTCGACACCGCGTTCGCGCCGTTCGTGCCGCTCGCCCGGTGCGCGATGGTGCTCCTCATCGCCGAGATCAAGCCGCGCCCGTGGGTCGTCGACGGGCGCGTCGAGGCGAGGCCGGTCCTCCGCCTCTGCGCCACCTTCGATCATCGCACCATCGACGGGCACGGCGCCGGCCGCGTCGCCCGCGGGATCCGCGCGCACCTCGATCGCCTCACGGAGGTCGCGTCGTGAGCGCCTTCGACTACTACATCGCCCTCGACGGCAACGGGCTCAACGGCTTCGAGGGCTTCGCCGGGGTCGCTCGCCTGAGGTGCGACCCCGACCGCGATCGCTGGGACGTCCTCGTGCGCTTCTACGACGGCGTCGCCGGCGGCCACGCGCTGTCGATCGCGCCCGGGGGCGCGGTCGGCTTCCTCGGCAACCTCTCGCAGCAGCTCCTCTTCTTCGATCCCGAGACGCTGGAGGAGGTCACCCGCGCGTCGACGCTGCGCTTCCGCGCGCCCGAGGTCTTCTACGAGAGCCAGACCCACGTCGCGTGGACGTCGGACCGGACGTTCGTCACCGCGCTCGGGCCCGAATTCTGCGAGCTGTCGCTCGACGACCTGGGGCGCGCGCGCCCGGTCGGCGCGCACGGGGTGACGCTCCCGCACGCGCTCAAGCGCTCGCCGTCGGGCCGCTACCTCTTCTACGGGGCGATGGACCACGACCGCCTCGGCTACGCCAACTGCGCCGGGATCTTCGACCTCGAGCGCGCCACGGCGCGGGTGGTGAAGCTGCCGGCCACGGCGTGGCACCTCGGCGTCCACCCGACGCGCGACGTCTTCTACGCGCCCACCCAGCGCTGCGCGCCGCAGGGCGACATGGAGTTCTGCGAGTACACGATCGCGCACCTCAAGAACTACCTCTTCGAGATCGACGGCGAGCGCGCCGAGGTCACGCGTCACCTCGCGATCCCCAAGGATCTGCCGGCGACGTTGACCTCGGACGTCGTCGTCACCGACGAGCACGTGATCTACAACGCCTGCGCCAGCGGCACGCTCGTCATGGTCGATCGCGGGACGATGAGCGGCGTCCGCTTCGTCGACGAGCGGCCGCGTCGCGGGCGGGCGCTCGGGACGCTGCCGGTCGCGGTGGCGAACCTGGTGGAGGGCCTCTCGCGCGCCAACCTCCCCACCAGCACCCACCACTTCCTCAAGGCGCTGCGCGCGGCGCGCATGTCGCCGGTGGACGGCAGCTACGGCTTGCAGCGGAGCCCATGCGGGCGCTTCGTGCTCTCGGCGCACCGCGGCCTCAACGAGGTGCTCGTGTACGACTACCCGTCGATGACGCTCCGGCGGCGGGTCCCGTTCCCCTCGATCCGCGAGAGCTTCCCCCAGCACTTCGGGCGGCTCTCGGATCCGCGCCTCGGGTTCCACCACACCGCGCTCCTCGCCCGCGCGGCGTGAGGGCCGCTTCTCGCGGCGCTCGCCCGGCGGTATCGTCGAGGCGTGCGACGCGTCTCGCTCCGCGAGCTCCTGGAGGCGCCGGTCGGGCGCTGCGTCGCCGGCGCTCATTTCCTCTATTTCTACCCGAGCGACGCGCTCTGCGGCTTCTCGCTCTGGGGCCGGCCCGACGTCGACGACATGTCGCGCCTCGTCGAGGCGCTGCGGGTCGAGCTCGGTCGCGAGAGGCACGTCTCGCTGGTCGACGCGGGCGGGGTCGAGGCGGTGGACGCGTCCGCGTTCGACGTGCTCCGCCGGTACGTCGACGAGAGCCACGACGCGCTCGGCCGCGTCGTCGCGAAGCTCGCCGTCGTGCTCCCGCGCGGAGGCCTCGCGCGCGCGGCGGTCGCCGGCTTCTTCGACGTCGCGCGCGCGCCCTACCCGGTGCGCACCTTCGACGCGACCGAGGGCGCCCTCGCGTGGCTCGGAGCCCCCGCGACCGCCGAGGTCGCCGCCGCGATCGCGCGCGAGCGCGAAGCCGCGCTGGGGCGCCCGCCCGTCGTCCTCGAGCTCCGGGCGTGGCTCGAGGCCCACATCGGCGACGTCACGGTGGGGGCGGCGGCGCGCGGCGTCGGCCTCTCGACGCGATCGCTCCAGCGGCGCCTCCGCGAGGCGTCGACGAGCTTCCAGGCCGAGCTGCGCGCGGCGCAGGTCGCGGTCGCGCGCGAGCGCCTCGCCGGGTCCGAGGCCCCCATCACGAGGATCGCGATCGAGCTCGGCATGACCCCCGCGCACTTCAGCGCGGCCTTCAAGGACGCGACGGGGCTGCCGCCCAGCGAGTGGCGAGAGCGGCACCGCCGGGGGTGATCCGAGGTGCGCGCGCAGGGGCCGCGCCCCCGGCGCAGGGGCTGCGCGTGGCCGTCGAAATGTCGAGCGAGATCGCGCCCTCGGCCACGCACGAGTTTTGCTCCAGGACGAGCCTCATGGTGCACTCGGAAGCCCAAGCCGCGCTCCGCATCCTCCTCGCCGTCGCCTGCGCCGACGGGCAGCTCGCCTCGGACGAGGAGCACTTGCTCGACGTGATCGCCGACCGCCTCCACGAGGAGGCGACCTCCCACGTCCTCGACGGCGCGGTCGACGTCGAGCGCGAAGCCAAGCGCATCAAGAGCGCGGAGGGGCGCCGCGCGACGTTCGAGGCGGCGGTCGCGCTCGCCAACGTCGACGGCACGTGCTCTCCCGCCGAGCACGTGCTCCTCGGGAGGCTCAAGGCCTGGCTCGACCTCGACGCCTCGCTCGACCTCGCCGCCGAGGAGGCCAAGAGCGCGGCCCGGGTGGCGCGCGTGCGCCAGTCGCTCGAGTCGGCGACGGTCGACTTCCTCACGCAGGTCCGAAGGGCCTCCGAGGGCAAGGACGAGATCGATCCGCGCGAGTACGATCAGATGGTCCGCGAGCTCGCGGCGCGCAAGCACGAGCTCCTCTCCGAGGCCCTCGAGGACGGCTGACCGGCGACTCGGATCAGAGCGCGCCCCGTACGCCGAGGGTCGCGCCGCCGCGGGCCACCTCGAGCGTCGGCCCGAAGTGGGGTGGTGCCCACGACAGGGCGGCCGCGTCGAGCAGGGACGCGGCGGCGATGCTCGTCGGCACGGTCAGCGCGAGGCAGATGAAGGCCTTCGCGCCGTCCGACGCGACGCGGTCGGACTCTCGCGTCGACCCGTCGAGCTGACGCCACGCGAAGAACCCACCGAAGCCCATGAGCGCCCCCACCACCGGCGCGCCGAGCCGCAGCCCGACGCTCTTCACCGCGCTCAGCGGTCGCCCGTGCGCGACGTGCGCGATCGACGCGCCGAAGACGTACGTCGTCGCGGCGCTCAGGAGCAAGACGCCGCCCATGCGGTCGTCGAAGCCGTAGACCGCGAGCGATCCCACGAGGAGCGTCCCCGCGAGCGCGTCGGTGCCGAGCACCCATCCGCCGTACCACTCACGCCGCTTGACGGCGCGCTCGAGCGCCCAGTCGTTCTGCAGCCGCGTGTCTTCGGAGCGCGCCTCCGCCGGGCGCGCCTCGACGGCTTGGGTGTCGGCGAGCGCGGGGTCCACGGTCGATCAGCGCCCGTTCGGCTCGCCCAGGGCGTCGCAGCGCACCCGGGTGATGCCGGTGTTGGTGACGCGGAGCTCGCCGTCGACGGTGCTGGTGGCGATGGGGCTCGCGCTGCGCGAGATCGGCCCCTCGACGCTAGACGTACCGGAACACGCGACAGCCCCCATGGCGACCATCCACCCTAGCGCGCCGGCCACCCGTACGCGACGGCCGCACCACACGTTCGTCGAGAAGTGTGTGTGTGTGTGGTTGCGTGCAAAATGCACGTAACCCCCTCTCCTGCTCCGGATCGAAGAACGGCGGCAGGACCTGCGTGAGTCGCTCGGGTCGCGCGCACCGGCGCGCCGCGCTTGCGGTCTGGCGGAGGAGGCGCGGCCCGAGCTCCGAGCGTCTCCTCCCCGAGAGCGGTGACGGGGGGAAGGCGAAGAACGAGCGCGCCGCGTTGGGCTTGGCGGCCGGACGACGGTAGTCTGAAGGCGTGATCGACACCGATCCGCGGGCCGACGCGCGATACCACGAGCTCCTGCGCGCGCAGCCTCCCCATGCGCGCCTCGCGCGGGCGCTCGCGCTGTCGCGCTCGGTGCGTGAGCTCGCCGTGGCGGGCATCCGTGCGCGCCACCCGAACGCCGACGAAGCCGAGATCCGAGTGCGCCTCGTCGTCCGCCTCTACGGGCGCGATCTGGCAGCCTGCGTCTACGGCGCAGTGCCCGACGATGCCGTCTGAATCGGCAGTTCAGCCCTCGGGCTCGGGGTCGTAGAAGACGCAGCTCCCCGCGAGCGGGACCAGCGCGCCGAGCGTCTTCACGCGCTCCACCGACAGCCCGCACTCGGCGCAGTCGCGGATCGCGGGGCGCGCCGTCGCGGCGAGATCGTCCCAGCGCTTCAGGCACGGCCTCGCGACGGGCCCGTCGAAGAGCCGGCTCGCGAAGTCGCTCGCGCCCGCAGCGCTGCGGGTGCGCGCCCGCGCGCGCCGGAGCGCGTCCGCCGCGACCTCGGCCTGCTCGTCGGCCGACGCGTCGGGCACGTGCGCGAGCGCCAGCGCGAAGGCGGCGGCGTCCTCGTGGCGCTCGGCGGGATCTCGCGCGAGGCCGCGCGCGACGGCGTCGTCGAGCGTCGAGGGGACGCCGGCGGCCTCGGAGAGCGGCGGTGGCCGAGGACCCTCGAGGATCGCCGTGAGCGTGTCGAGGTCGGTGCCGCGCGCGAACGGCGGCGCCACGCCGCAGAGCGTCCAGGTGAGGGTCGCGAGCTGGAAGACGTCGCTTCGCCGGTCGACGTGCGTGCCCCGGGTGAGCTCGGGCGAGAGCCACGCGAGCCCTCGCGGCACGACGCCGGCGCCCATCCGCCCGTGGCTCGCCGTCACGCGCGCGAGCGGCGGCAGGAGCCTCAGGCGACCGTCGGCGGCGAAGCCGAGCGTCCGCGGCGAGAGATCGCGCATCGGGCCCGGGAGGGCGCCCAGCGCGCGAGCGGCCTCTCGCGCGCGCGCGGCCGCCCAGCGCACCCGCCCCTCCGGCGAGAGCACCGCGCGCGCCGCGAGAGCGACGTCCCGGAGCTCGCACGGCGGGTCGGGCTCCATGACGAGCACCGCACCGCCGGCGGTCTCCTCGAGGGCGTGGATGGTCACGAAGCCCTCGCGCGGCGTCGCCCAGTCGTGGACGAGCTCGCGGAGCGCGCTCAGCGCCTCCGTATCCTCGGCGAGATGATGGGGCACGCGGACCGCGACGACCTCGGCCATCCCGAGACGATAGCGCACCCCCGCGCGCCGCGCCTCCGCTCAGGGCTTGGGGGCGCGGTAAAACGTGTAGTTTGCATGCTTGGCGGCGTCGTAGCGCTCGACCGTGCCCGCGAGCTCGGCCCGCACGCTCCGGTTCTCGTTGCCCGACGCGTCGATGCGGCTCGGATCGAACGGGTGGAACGAGAAGATGCGGTCGACGCCCCAGATGTCGCCGTAGAGGACGGCCTGGCTCACGAGGTCGCCGATGAACGTGCCGCCCTGGTCGTGGCACTTGGTGCAGGTGCTCTCGCGGACCTCGAGCGCGCCCGAGTCGAAGCGGGTGGGGACGATCGAGAGCCCCTGCGCGGGCCCGGTGGGTCCGAACGCCTTCTGCGCGCCGCTCACCTTCCACGACGTCCCGTAGGCGGACACGAACGTCGTCTGCCCGAGGAGCTCGCGCACGAGCGCGTCGTCGCCGAAGTAGGGGAGGGGCGCGTCGACGTTGCCGTCGATGGTGACGAGGTTGCCGTACGCCGGCGAGTCGAGGCGCTTGGCCGTCAGCGTGGCGGGGTTCTCGAGGGCGTCGACGGCCGCCTTGAGGCCGGCCGCGCTCGACCAGCTCGGTCGCTTGGCCTTGATCGCGCTCGCGAGGGTCTTGGCGGTCGGGAACGGGCGGAAGACGTTCGTCGCCCACTTGTCGGCGAGGCGCTCGCGGGTGCGGATCTCGGTCGTGAGGAGCGCGGCGCCGTCCTTGATCATGACGATCTCGCCGACGATCGCGCCCTTCGGGAACGACCAGGTCCAGCGCGTGTTGGGGAAGCCGCCCTGCTGGCTCGTCTCGACCTTGTAGACGATGGGCGCGAGCTTGCCCGCCTCCTCGGGGAGGTTCACGAAGTCGACGACGACGGTGTTGGTGGACTCGTCGGTGCCCGCGGTGTGGCCGAAGGGGAAGGCCCAGGTGGTGCCGTCGGCGGAGAAGAGCTTCTTGCCCTCGGGCACGATGAGGCTCTTGCCCTGGCTGTTGAGCCGCGCGCCGAAGGGGATGCCGGCCCCGTCGCCCACCGTGTCCTGGTACGCGCCGGGGATGGTCGCCTTGTCCCAGAACAACGTCGACGGGCTCTTCAGGATCTTGTCGAGCCGCTCCCACGCGACCTTGGGCAGCGCCGCCTTGTAGCTCGCGAGGGTGGCCGCAGGGACGATCTGCCGCACCGCGAGGCTCGAGGGGTCGATCGACACCGCGGTGACGCTCGGGCTCTTGCCGTCGCGCCACGCCCGGATGGCGTCGAGCTCGGCGGTGCTCACCGCGACGCGCGGGGCCGGCGGCATCGAGCCGCCCTCGATCGTCTTGACGATCTTGTCGGCGGTCGCGGCGTCGGCGCCCGCCCCGAGGTCGAGCCACGTCGACGCGTGGTGGCATTCGATGCATCGTGCACGGAAAATGGGAGCGACGGCGGCGAAGCCGCTCGGGTTCACCGCGGGGCCCTGGTTCGTCGGCGCACCAGGATCGTAGTCGCCCTCACCGGGCGCCGTGCCGGGCGGATCTTTCTTCTTCTTGCCCTCGTCGCCGTCGACGACGCTATCCCCCTGGAGGGGGTTGAGCGGCGCGACCTCGCAGGCTGTCGCCATCAGGGTGCTGGTCGCGAGCAGCAAGCCGAGGACGTGGTTCGCGCGCAACGAGCGGAGTTTCGTGATCGGGCTTCGGGGCATGCCGAGATGTCAGCAAATGGCGCACCATGTCCGCACGTTCGGCCACCACCGAAGATTGCACCGCCGCGCGAAATTCGGCGCGGCGC
>JAEUKG010001123.1 GCA_016794325.1 Myxococcales bacterium
CGCTCCCCGACAGCGCCCCCGAGACCGTGCGCGCGCTCGTCACCGTCGCCTCGCTCTCGATCGAGCTCGCGACGCTGCGCGCGGCGACCGCCCCTGGGGCCGCGCCGAAGCGGGCGGCGCGGAGCAACGCCGCCGGGGCCATCGTCGCCACGTCGGGGGTGATGCGGCAGCTCCTCGACGAGGTCGAGCGGCTCTCGGGATCGTCGGCGACGGTGCTCCTCACTGGCGAGTCCGGCGCCGGCAAAGAGGTGATCGCGCGCGCCATCCACGACGCGTCCGCCCGGCGCACCTCGCCGTACATGACGTTCAACTGCGGGAGCGTCCCCCGCGATCTCTTCGAGGGTCAGCTCTTCGGCTACCGGCGGGGCTCGTTCACGGGCGCGACCGCGGATCACCCGGGTGTCATCCGGTCCGCGCACGGCGGCACCCTCTTCCTCGACGAGATCGGGGAGCTCCCGCTCGACGTGCAGCCGAAGCTGCTGCGCTTCCTCGAGAACCGCGAGGTCCTGCCGCTCGGCGACGCGCGGCCGACCGAGGTCGACGTGCGTCTCGTCGCCGCGACCCACCGCGACCTCCTCGGGCTCGTGCGCGAGCGACGCTTCCGCGAGGACCTCTACTACCGGCTCAACGTCGTTCCGATCCGCGTGCCCGCCCTCCGCGAGCGACCCGAGGACATCGCCCCCCTCGTGCGGCACTTCCTCGAGCGCTTCGTCCCCGATGGCGCGAGCCGGCCGCTGCTCTCACCGAGCGCGATCGGCGCCCTCCTGCGCCGGCCGTGGCCAGGCAACGTGCGCGAGCTCAAGAACGCCGTCGAGCGGATCGTCGCCTTCTCGCCGCTGCCGCGCGTGCTCAAAGAAGAGCACTTCACCTGATCGTCACTGGACCGCGCACAGCGGGCTGCCGAAATTCGGCGCCGCGCAGACTTGGATCACGTTGCCGAAGCACGTGGCCTTCTGGCACGTCACGCCGGTGCCCGGGCAGGCGTCGCCGGGGTTGCACAGCTTGCCCCTCGTCGGGCTCGAGATGCACGTGAGCCCGCACTTGGCCTCGCGCCGGTCGACGTCGAGGCAACACGCGTCCAAGTCGCAGCTCTGCGGATCGCAGTCGATGCGGATCTTGCAGGCCGCGGCGTCGCCGACCGGGTCCGAGTTGGCGAAGCAGTGGCGGCCGGCGGTGGTGATGCAGCACATCCCGAAGGCGCCGCAGTCCGCCGAGGAGGTGCACGAGTTCGACGCGTCGACCGCGAGCGCGTCCTTGGAGCCGTCGAGCGGCGCGCTCGAGTCGCCCCCGCCGGAGTCCGAGGGCGGCGCGGTCGCGTCGGCGGTCGGGCTCGGCGTGGGCGTCGGCTGGGGCTCGGGCGTCTTGTCGGCCAAGCCGACCGCCACGAACGGGTCGCACTGCGTCGCGGCTATCCCGATTAGGATTGCGGCGGCGAGCGCCAGCCGAGGGAGGGTGGCCACACGCATCCCGTCAGGGTATCACCCGGGCGCGTCACCCTCGAGGGTCTCGATCTCCTCGAGGGTCTTGTCGAGCTCGACGCGGTAGTGCGCCGCGCGCACGTAGGAGAGGTAGAGCCCGGTGAGGCTGCACCCGACCCCTGTCGCGACGGCGCCGCCCGCGAACAGGCGGCTCCAATGCCAGCCGACCGCGCCGACGACGATGCTGATGGCGGTGTAGACCCACTGCCACCTACGCTGCCTCACCATCGCCTCGATGTTCTCCTCGAGGCTCTTCGCAAACGCGCGATACTTCGCGATTTTCTCGAGGCGGGTGCGCTCGGCCGCCGACAGCGGCGGGTCGTTCGACGCGTCGAGACGGGGCGCGTCTGCGTCGAGGGTCGGGGTGGGCGCTGGGCTCGCGGTCACGGTGAGCCCGCAGTATAGGGTGGACTCCCCGCTCGCGGTAGAGGCCGCGCCGCGCGGCCCGTCACTTGGGCGCGAGGATGCGGCCCGGCGCCGCGGGTGAGCCGGCGCCGTTCTGCGTGTGGCAGGAGTTGCAGTCGCCCATCGCCGCGGTGGAGATCGGCGTCTTCATCGGGCGCTCCTTGCCCGCCGAGTCCACGATCTTCACCTTCGCGGGACGCGCGAGAGTGGTGCTCGAGTAGAAGTTGCCCGCCGAGTTGATCGACACCTGAGTCGTCTTGCCGTTCGCGTCGGTGACGACGAGCTTCAGGCCGGACGTGCTCCCGTTCGAGCCCCTGCAGTCGTTCGGCTCGTGCGCGGTCGGGTAGACCGTACCGGCGAGGCGGAACGAGTGACACGTGTTGCACGCCCGCCCTGGGTCCATGCTCGACCCCTTGCTGGTGGTGCCCGCGCCGTTGGTGCACTTCGCGGGGACGTCGAACTCGTCGGGCGCGGTGGCGCCGCCGTCGGGGCCATCGCCGCCCGGTCCACCGTCGGCGCTCGGGGCGCACGCGATCGGCTTCATCCCGCTCTTCACCCACGACTCGAGGACGGAGACCTGCGACGCCGGGAGCAGCGCGTCCGGCGGCATGGGCTGCGCCGAGTCCTTCATGCGGACGACGGAGCGCTCCGCGAGGGTCTGCGACGAGTCGACCTTGGAGCTCGCGGTGAGATCGGCGAAGGTGCGCAGCGGCGGCTTCTTGGAGTCCGACGTGCTCGTGTGGCAGCCGCTCGTCGCGCACTGCGACGCCATCAACGCCTTCACGTCGGCGGGCAGGCACGAGCCCGTCGCGCCGGCGCCGCCGCTCTCGTCCGTCGTCTCGCTCGTCGGATCGGTGGCCGACGACGACGACTCGTATCCGCCGCCCGTCGCGTCCGCGTGCACACCCTGCCCGACGGTGCAGGCGGCGACCGCCGCCGCCAGCCCGATGCCTCCGAGACATAGGAAGTTCGTCGCCCTCATGCTCCATCCTCCGATGCCGACCGTGGTACCGAGAGCGACCGTGGATCAGGCGCGCACCACGATCTTCCATCCCGATCCGATCATTCCGGCGGCGGCGCATTTTCGAGCGGTCCTCACGCGTCACTTTGGCGCGTGGGGTACCTGCGAGCGCGTCCGAGGCGGGCGTGGTACGGTCGCCGACCGTGGACGATCTGGCAGCGCTCCTCGACGTCGCGAGGGCGGCCGCGCGCGCGGCCGGGGAGCTCCTCATCACCGGGTACCGGACCCACCCCGCGTTCGAGCTCAAGAGCCGAGCGAACCTCGTCACGCGCTTCGACCGCGAGAGCGAGGCGCTCCTCGGCCGGATGCTGCGAGAGACGGGGATCCCGGTGTTCGGCGAGGAGCTCGGGGGCGAGACCGGAGAGGCGACGTTCTACGTCGACCCTCTCGACGGGACGACGAACTTCGCGCACGGTCACCCCTTCTTCTGCGTATCCATCGGGCTCGTCGAGCGAGGCGTCGCGCGGCTCGGCGTCGTGCTCGCGCCGGCGCTGGGGGTGGAGTGGAGCGGCGCGCCGTCGGTCGTGCCCTCGACCCGCAACGGCGCGCCCTGCCGGGTGAGCGAGGTCTCCGAGCTCGACGCCGCGATGATCGCGACGGGCTTCCCGAGCGTTCGCGAGGACCGCGACTTCGAGGCGTTCTTGGCGACCAAGCGCGTGGTCCAGGCGGTGCGTCGGTGCGGCGCGGCCGCGATCGACATGTGCCTCGTGGCCGACGGCACCTACGAGGCCTACTTCGAGCGCAAGCTCAACCCCTGGGACTTCGCGGGCGCGGCCGCGATCGTCGCCGGCGCGGGTGGTCGATTGTCCTCACCCTCCGGCGGCCCGGTCGACCTCTTCTCGGGCGCGCTCGTCGCGTCCAATGGCCTGGTGCACGACGCGTTGCTCCGCGTGCTCGCGCCGACCGACTTCGCGACGACGGCGGTCTGACCCGCGCCTCAGCTCGCGGCCCCGGAGCCGCCGGCGAGGCGCGCGAGCGCCGCCTCGCAGTCGGCGACCGCGAGCCCGTGGCCCGACGCCTTGGCCACCGCCCGCAACCGCTCGTACGCCTCGGCCGCGGACGTGGTGTCGCCGGCCCGCTCCTTGAGCTGCGCGAGGAGCCACCGCCCGCTGATGACGTCCCAGGTGAAGTCGCACGCTTCGGCGTAGGCGAGCGCTTGCTCGATCGACCTCTGCGCCCCGTCCCCTCCCCGCACGCCCTCGAGGAACGCGAGGAACATGCGGTTGTGGTTGGCGAGGCGATCGTACCCGCCTTCGCTGCAGAGCGCGTACGACTGCTGCGCCGCCCCGAACGCGCGCGCGAAGTCGCCGAGGCGGACGAGGAGCTCGCCGAGGTTGTGCATGTTGACCGCGACCTCGTATTGCAGGCCGAGCTCACGCGCGAGGTCGACGGCCCGCTCGCACGCGCCCGCGGCGGCGCGGAAATCACCGGCGAAGTAGTCGATCACGCCCCGGACCTTGTGCCGCTCGAGCGCCGAAGCCGGGTCGACGAGCCCGAGGCGGCTCGCGCGATCGAACCAGGAGATGGCGAGCGGCCGGTCGCCGCGCGCCGCGCACGCCTGCGCGAGGCCGAGCATGATCTTGTGCGCCTGCGCCTTGTCGGCGGGGGCCGCGCCGTCCACCGGGAGGCGCTCGAGCAGCTCGCCGAGGCGCGCGAAGTCGCCCTGGCGGTTGGCGAGCTCGGCGGAGGCGACGAGCGCGGCCTTGACGAGCGCGGCGTCGCCTTCGGCGACGTATTCGGCCTGCGAGAGCTGGGCGCGCGCCGCGTCGAACTGGGACACGGCGGAGAGGATGCGGCCGGCGTCGATGCGCGCGCGCACCTTCTGCTCGCGAGTGCCGCTCGCGTCGACGCGGGAGATCACGCGCTCGCACAGCTCGGCGGCCTCGGGCGCGCCGCGCACGAGGCTCACCGCGGCGGCGAGGCCGTGGAGCCACGCCGCGAGCTCGGCGGCGTCGTGATCGAGGCCCGCCAGATCGATCGCGCGGGCCATGTCGCGGGCGCCCGCCTCGAGCTGCCGGGCCTCGAGCCTCCGCTCCCCGCTCTTGGCGAAGAACGCGGCGGCGCGATCGCGGTCGCCGGCCTGGTAGAAGTGGGCGGCGATCCGAGGCGCTTGCTCCGGCGCCTTCTCTCCGAGCACCGCGCACAGAGCCTGACCCGCGGCCGCGTGCATGTCGCGCGCGATGTCGTGGGGGAGCGAGTCTTCGACCACCTCCCGCACGATCGGCGAGTGGAAGACGAGCTGGTCGGGGGCGACGTGGGTGAGGAGCTCGCCGCCGGCGAGGCCGGAGAGCGCCCGCTCGAGGCGCGCGGGCTCCCGCCCCGTCATCCGCGCGAGGACCGCGGTGTGGATCGGATCGCCGAGCACGGCGCAAGCCTGCAGGAGCGCGCGCTCGCC
Organism: Myxococcales bacterium; assembly: GCA_016794325.1. Classification (GTDB taxonomy): domain Bacteria; phylum Myxococcota_A; class Polyangia; order Polyangiales; family Polyangiaceae; genus SXNL01. The sequence continues at coordinate 5,300 of JAEUKG010001123.1, forward strand.
GCCCTCGAGGCGCGCGACGCGCGACGAGACGAGGCCGCGGAGCGTCTTCGGCAAGGCGAGGTCCTGGCCGACGAGCCGCATCGTCACCACCGCGCGATCGGCGACGGTCACCGCGCGCGCGTCGACGAGCCCCTTCAGCACCTCTTCGACGAACTGCGGGTGGCCCCCGGCGCGCTCGACGACGAAGCGCACGAGATCCGTCGGCACCGTCTCGACGCCGAGGCGCACCGCGACCAAGCGCTCGACGTCGGCCGCGTCGAGCTCGGAGAGGTCGAGGGAGACGTGGCCGTCCATCCGCTCGAGCGGGTGGGAGAAGCCGGCCCGCGCCGAGAGGACGACGAGGAGCCTCGACGACTTGAGGCGCGACACCGCGGCCTCGAGGATGGCGAAGCTCTCGTCATCCATCCAGTGAGCCGCGTCCCACGAGAGCACGTGGGGACGGTCCTCGCAGAGGCTGCCGAGCATCCGCACGAAGGCGGTGCGGAGGGCCTCGCCGAGTCCGGAGGATGTCGCGCTCGCCAGCGGCGGCACCGGCGCGCCGAGCGCGGAGAGCATCGCGTGCACCTCGTCCTCGTTGAGGCCGAGCGCGCGCAGGCGCGGGCGCACCTGGAGGATGCGCTCCTTGGGGTCGCCGTCGTCGATCCCGCAGAGCACCTGGAGCATCGCCACGAGCCCCGAGAGCGGCAGCTGGCGGCCGCTCGGCGGGCACGCCGCCACGTACCAGCCCACGTTGTAGCCGAGCTTCTTCAGGCGCCGCTCGACCTCGACGAGGAGCCGCGTCTTTCCGATGCCGTGGTCGCCGCGCACGGTGAGGACGCGCGCCCGCTTCTTGGTGGCCTGCGCGAGGATCTCGCCGATGCGGCGGAGCTCCTCGCGGCGACCGACGAACTTGCCGAAGACCTCGCTCGGCCCCCGCACGTCGGTGACGAAGAACGTGGTCGACGACGAGCCGTGGGGCGCGTCGCTCACCGCGTCGAAGAGGAAGAGCGACTTCACCTGCCGCATCGCCGCGGGGCTGATGGCCGCGCGCCCCTCGGCGGCCCGCGAGAGCGCCTGGGACGTCGCGACGAGCGAGGCCATGCGCTCGTCGGCGGTGGGCTCCCCGTCGGGCGACACCAAAATGCGTGCAGTATGCAACCCAGCGCTCGGGCGACGCTCGCCGGTGGCGCTCCGGAGCACGACCAGGGCGCAGCGGGTCGCGACCTCGGTGTCGCGGCCGTCGGGCTCGTCGACGCCGAAGAGCGCCGCCACCTGCTCCGGCTCGCGGGAGACGACGCGGCCCCCGTAGCGCTCGAGGGTCTTCTCGACCTCGCCGCGGTAGGCGGCGTCTTCGCGATCGGGCAGGCCGATCACGAGGGCCGTCACCTCGCGGCGCTCGCCGGCGGCGCGCTCGATGTCGACGACCTTCTGGGCCTCGACGCGGGGGAAGGAGGGGCTCGAGGCGCGCATCGAGGGGATCTCGACCGGGGTGCGGCCGTCGGTCTCGACCTCGAGGGTCGGGAGCACGGGCGACGACTCCTCGGGGGCGCGGAACTCGGTGAGGAAGTCGGCGAGGTCGCGGGCGCCGAAGCGGCGACCCTGCGCGTAGAGGAAGGCGAGGAGCGCCTCGTACATCCGCGCCGCGTCGGGGAAGCGGCTCTCGGGCTCCTTGCCCATCGCCCCCCGCAGCAGCGCGACGAGCTCGGCGGGGGCGTCGGGGCGGAGGAGCTCGATCGGCGGGTACTCGCAGGCCTGCACGCGGCGGAGCGTCTCGAACGTGGTGGGCGCGGTGAACGGGTTCACGCCCGCCACGCACTCGTAGAGCACCGTGCCGAGCGAGAAGAGGTCGCTTCGCGCGTCGACGCTCTCGCCCGCCGCTTGCTCGGGGCTCATGTACGCGAACTTCCCCTGGAGCTGGCGGGCGCGCGTGTCTTCGAGGCCGGTCGGCTCGAGCGCGCCGCGCGCCTTGGCGATGCCGAAGTCGGTGACCTTGACGTCGCCCTCGTACGAGAGGAGCACGTTCTGCGGGGAGACGTCGCGGTGCACGATGTGGAGCGGGTTCATCTCCTCGTCGCGGCGGCGGTGCGCGTGGTCGAGCCCCTTCGCGACCTCGGCGGCGACGAAGACGCACATCTCGATCGGGAGCGCGCGCTGGGTGCGCCGGCACCGCGCGAGGAGCGTCGCGAGGTCGAAGCCGTGCACGTATTCCATCGCCATGTAGTAGGCGGCGGTGGTGCCGGGGGCCGGCGGCGTGATCCCGAGGTCGAACACCTGGACGATGTTCGCGTGCGAGAGGCGCACCGCGAGCTTGGCCTCGTGGATGAACAGATCGACGAACGGCTGGCTCTCCGCGAGCTCCGACAGGATCGTCTTGATGACGCAGATCTTCTCGAAGCCTTCGACGCCGTAGCTCTTGGCCTTGTAGACCTCGGCCATGCCGCCTTTGCCGATGCGCTCGAGCAGGCGGTAGCGGCCGAAGGTTTTGGGGGGATCGGTCATCGCGCGGGCGCGCGGAGAGTACCACTTGTCGCCCGGCGTCGCGACCCCGCGCGATCGCGCCAACGCCGCCGAAACCCGCGTGAATCCGTCAGCGCGCGCGTGTGCGCTGGATCCACACAGGGTTGGTGAACGCCATCGGCGCGACGGGCATGAACGGCAAGATGTCGTCCATCTTGCGGTCGCCCTTGGCGATCGCGATGAGCCACTGCGGGCGGGCCGGCGCGTCCGGCTTGCCGGGGACGCTCGGCGGGGGCGGCGGCGGCGGCGGCAGGGTGACGTCGACGTCACCTTCCCAGCGCACGGTGCGCGCCTCCGCCTCCTCGAGCGAGCCCACCTCCGGGCCGAGCCCGAGCGGTCGGGAGGGGAACGTCCGCTTCGCGAGGACCTGCCCCTGGGCGACGATCTCGAGCGTCGTCACGTCCACCCACGGCGCCGCGAGGACGCGCACGTGCACCTTCACCGCGTCTTCGCCGATCGACACGTCCTCCCCCGGCCCCTTGCCGTCGAGGGTGAGCTCGATCACGGGGCCCGAGGTGATCACGCTCCGGCCCTTCTTCACCGCGGCCACGATCTGCGCCGGCTCGACCGCGCTCTTGCCGTCGCCGCCGCGGCCCGGCTCCACCCGCGCGAGGGTGCGCGGGTAGCCGGCCCACTGGTACTGGATCCGGTGGGAGTCGCTCGAGCCGGTGGCGGCGATGCGGAGGCCCGCGTTGAGGAGCCCGTACCAGTCGCGCATCACGACCTCGACCTTCGCGCGCTCCGGGCTCTCGTAGCCGTTGTAGACCTCGAGGGTGTCGAAGTCGGTGCGGAGGCTCCCGTTCCGCGGGTTCTTCCCGTCGTATCCGGCGATCGAGAAGTACCCGATGCCGCGCGGCATCCGCGGGTGGTTGACCTGCACCACCCGCGTGGGGTCGCGATGCACGGCGGTGAAGATCCCTGCCGCGGTGGTGCCGCGGTACGGCGGAGGCGGGCCCACGGGGTACGGGAAGACGCCGAAGTGCCCGATCTTCGGGTTGTAGGTCGTGACCTCGACGCCGGGCACCGTCGCCATCGAGCGCGCGAGATCGAGCACGGCGAGCGCGGGCCCGTAGTCGCCGACGACGTTGTGCTCGGTAGGCACCGCGAACTCGATCCCGGCCGAGACGAGCGACACGACGCGATCCTCGACCGAGACCGGCGAGTCGAAGCTCGGTCGCGCGTGGACGTGCAGATCGCAGCCGACGAAGCCAGGCGTCGGGACCACGCGCCGCAGCGTGAGCGTCGCCGCGCGGGTGTGCCCGGGCGTGATGTCCACCGTCTGCGCGTCGATGCTCCACTCGATCCCCTTGGTCGCCGCGACGCGGTAGCGCCCCTTGGGGAGCGGCGTCTTGAGCTCGCCGTGGGTGACGTCGACGAGCGGTCCGGCGCCCGAGGCCCGGTAGTCCGGGCCGAAGCTCGGATCGAACGTCCCGTCGACGCCGTGGACGATGACGCGCGCGAGGAGCGGCTGCGAGGTGTCGCCGTCCACCACCTTCACCTGGAGCTCGCCGCCCGGCGACACGTCCAGGTGGAGCTCGTAGCCGCTGCCCGGCACGTTGCGGATAGGGGCGCTCGTCTCGGAGCTCCCGAGCGCGGCGTACCAGCTCACCACCGTCGGCGGGACGTCGAGCTGGAAGCGTTGCCCCGGGTCCACGATCGCGCGGACGCGCGGGCGGCCCTCGTCGTCGAGCCCGTACACCCGCGTGCGCTCGCTCGCGCCCCAAACCGCGCCCACGACCGCGGCGGTGGCGACCTTGGTCGCCCCGAACATCTGGCCCCAGGCCTTGGCGGTGGTGGGTGCGCTGGTGACGACGAGCCCGGTGCGGTTGCCGCGCGCCGCCGGCGAGTCGACCTCGGCCGCGCCCTCGGCGCGGATCCCGGCCTCCGGCGAAAACACTGCATAATGCATGTTTTTGGCGGTCGCCCGGGCGGCGGGGGCCTCGACCGCCGCCGTGATCTCCCCTTGCGCCGAGGAGACGGCGACGGCGCGGTCGGCCCCGTCGACGAGCGCGCCGCCGGTCGACTTCGCGACCTCGTCGATCTCCCCCACCCCCGACAAGAAGGCGCCCCCCTCCGACGCGAGGTCGGCGCGCAACGCGAGGGTGTGGGCGCCGGGGATCGACGTGCGGACGTGCAGCAGGATCTCGAACGAGTCGGTGTCGCGGTCGGGGCGGAGGGTGAGGCGCACCGGCAGCTCGCCGCCGTCGGCGTCGAGGGCGATGTCGGCGACGATGGAGTCGCCCTGCCGCTGCAGCGCGGAGCGCGGGAACGAGAGCGCGCGCGTCTTCTTGTCCACGACGACGGAGAGCCCGATCTGCCGGCGCTTGCGGTCGTCCGACACGATCGTGAGCTCGCCGGTGTGGGGGTCGAGGCTCGCCTCCGCGCTCTTGGTCGCCACGTGGGTCACGTCGAGCCGAGCCCCGCGCGCGTCGACGCGGGGGGCGCGCGCGCCCGACACGACGGCGTAGGCGATCCCGCCCGCGACGAGCGCGGTCATGAGGGACGAGAGGAGCTTCGACTCGGACATGAGGCGGGGGAGCCTCCAGTTTCGCGCGGAGGGCCCCCGCCGGGCAACTCGAGCGCGCGGCCGCGCCGTTCGGGGGGCGCTCGATCTACACTGGCCACCCATGAACGCGACCTCGCCCGTGCTCGGGCTGGCGCTCGCCCTCGGGCTGAGCGCCGGCTGCACCGAGATCCAGCCCCCGAACGTGACCCCCACGTCGGTGACGATCACCAAGGTCACGGCCGAGAGCGCCGAGATCGAAGCCTCCGTCGAGGCCACGAACCCCAACAAGGTGGAGCTCACCGCGAACACCGTCGCGAGCAAGGTGACGATCGGCGGCAAGCCCGGCGTCGCGAACGCGATGGTGACGAGCTCGCTCGTGCTCCCCGCGCTGCAGAAGGCTCCGGCCAAGATCCCGCTGCGCATCGTGTGGGTCGACAAGGCCGCGCTCGGCGCCCTCGCGGAGGCCAAGACGACCGCGCCCTACGAGGTCGAGGGCACGGTGGACTTCGTGGCCGCGGGCGGCGGGAAGAGCGTGCGGACCGTGTTCGTCGTGAAGGGCACGATGTCGGCGGAGGACCTCGGGCGCGCCGCGGGCGCGGCGACGGCGCCGCCGCCCGCCGCCACGGCCTCCGCCGCGCCGAGCGGCGCCCCGAAGGCGTCGTCGTCGGGCGCGAGCTCCGCCAAGCCGCGCTGAGGGCCCTACGCGAGCGGGCGCGCGCTCGTGATCTCGACCGCGCGCGCGTTCGAGCCCGCGTAGGTGATCTTCAGCGCGAAGTCGGCGGGCCCGAGCACGCCTTCGAGCCCCTCGGCCCACTCGGCGACCACCATCGCGCCCTCGCGCCGGCGGTCGCGGAGGCCGAGGCGAGCGACCTCCGCGGAGACGTCGGCCTGGTCGCGTAGCCGGTAGAGGTCGGCGTGGAGGAGCGTCCCCTTCGCGGTCTCGTATTCGGTCACGAGCGTGAAGGTCGGGCTCGTCACGGCCACGTCGGCGGAGACGCCGAGCGCCCGCGCGACGGCTCGGACGAGGAACGTCTTTCCCGCGCCGAGCTCGCCCGCGAGCACCACCAGGTCCCCCGGCTCGAGGGCGCTCGCGAGGCGCGCTCCGAGCCGCCGCGTGTCTCGCCTCGACGCCAGATCGAAACGTGCAGAATGCATCAGAATCGGAAGAGCGCGCGACCCTCACCGCCGCCGAGCAGCAAGAAGCCGGTGCCGCCGGGGGTGGCCCGGACGTCGGCCGCGAGCTCGAGCTGCACGTGGTCGCCGATGCCGATCGCGCCGAACGCGGCGCCGCGCGCGAGGAAGCGCGCGCTCCGCTCGGCGCCGAGGGTGATGAACGTCCCGAGCGCGAGCTCGGGGCCGGCGTAGATGCGCAGGCGCGGCGCGATCGGCAGCGCGTAGCGAGCGCCGGCGTCGATGTCGAGCGCGCGCGGCCCCGCGATCGCTCCCTGGACCGCGAGCCGCGCCTCGAGGCCCGGCACCTGCTCGAACGCGTAGCCGGCCATCGCGCCGAGCATGCCCGAGGTCGACGCGCCGCGCGCGGCGTCGGGTCGCACGAGGGTGGTGAGCACCGCGCCGGTGACGCCGACGACGAACGGCGCCTTCGCGGCGTACGGTGGCGGCGGGGGCTCCGGCGGCTTGGGGGGCTCCGGCGGCTTGGGGGGCTCGACGGGCTTCGGCGGCGGGGGCTTCGGCTTCGGCGTCGTCTTCTTGTCGTGCCACGGGGGCAAGCCCGGGCCGATCCCCTCGGCCCGGAGCATCAGGGCGAGCATCTCCGCGATCTGCGACGGCGCCTCCGCCGGGTCGACGTCACGCGCGAGGGACTCGACGCGCCCCGACTCGACGAGGCACACCTCGAGCTCGACGCGCCAGAGCTCCTCCTTGAGCTCCACCTTGCCCGCGACCGTCCACTGGGACGCCGAGGCCCGGCCCGCCGCGCGGTATTCGATGCTGTTGTCGGGGACGCTGTCGGTCACCGCGCGCTCGGCGGCCTGAAGCTCGGCGTCGCTCGGGAGCGTGAAGCCCTTGCTCACCGCGGCCTCGCGCACGGCCTTGCGCGCCGCCTCGTTCTCGGGAGCGGGGCCCGAAAGGCGGAGGACCGCGACCTTGTCGGCCCGCGCGGCGAACGCGAAGGAGAGGACGGCGAGGAAGCTGAAGAGCGCGACGACGATCCGCAAGAGCCGAGCCATGGCGGCAGTCGCACTGTAACACACGATTGCAGCACGCGATGCCGCGAGGCGCGCGCTGCGCGCACTTCTCCGCGCGACCGCGCGGCGTTATGGTGTGGCGCGATGGGCACTGGCGCCGAAACGCCTCCGCGAGTCACCGAGGGCGCCGTCGCGGGCGCGCTCTCGGGGTTGCCGCGGACGTGCCGGGAGCGGGTCGACGCCGCTTCGATCTCGGCGTCGCCGCAGGCGTGGCTCGCGGCCGCTCCTGCCCTCGGAGAGCTCCGGGCGGCCGGCGTCGTCGTCGGCGAGCCCCCTAGCCTCGCCGAGCCGGCCCGCGAAGCCGTCCGTCACGAGCTCACGATGGGGCGGCTGCTCGCCGCCGTGAGCGCCGTCGCCTCGGGCCCGCCCCCCGTCGCGTACGACATGGACGCGGACGTCGCCCTGCGCGCGCTCCTCGCCGCCGTCGACGCCGGCCGAGCGGATCTCTTGCGGCACCTCGTGGAGCGCCCCGACGTCATGGGCCTCTTGAACCGCGAGCACCTGCAGGCCGTGGCCGCGCGCGCCCGCTCCCGCCCCCGGAGCCCGCGCACGTCGAGCCTCCGCGCGGTGCTCGCGCGCGCGCTCGTGCACGGCCCCTACGTGAAGCTCGCGCGCGAGGTGGTCGACGATCTCGGGGTGGAGCGCCGCGCGCTCGACGAGCTCCGGCTGTGGCTCGACCTCCGCGCGGGCCGGCCTCCCTCGGCGGCGTTGCCCGGCGGCGTGGGGGCCGCCGTCTCCGCCGCCCTCACCTGGGACTCGGCCGGCGTACGCCGGGCGCTGGCGCCGGTGGCGCCGGAGTGGCTCGACGTCGCGCGGCTCCTCGAGACCTTGGCCGACGTCGTCGACGACGATCTCGACGGCGCCGAGCGCCGCCTGCGCGACGCCGACTCGAGCTCGGTGCTCACCGACGTCGCGCGCGGCATCGTGCTGACGGCGCGCGGCGACGGCGCGGCGGTGGACGTGCTCGTGCCCACCCACGCGCGACTGCTCGCCGGGGGTGACGAGCTGCTCGCGGCGCTCGCCGCGATCTTCGCGATGCGAGCGCTCTTGATGTTGGGGCGGCTCCCGGAGGCGCTGTCGCTCGCCGCGCGACCGGTCGCCGGCCGCGGAATCGCGGGCCTCACCGGGATGCTCCGGGTGAACCTGGCGCGGGTGCACGTCTCGGCGGGCGACGTGGACGCGGGGCGGGCGGCGGTGCAGCTCGTGCTCGACGACGCGACGCTGCCGCCGGCGGTGCGGTGCGCGGCGCTCCGGGTCCAAGCCTACGGATCGGCGCTCGCCGGCGACCACGCGACCGCGCGCCACGCGATCGACGAGGCCTTCTCGCTCGGCGGAGCCACCGAGGCCACCCGCTGCGAGGTGGAGCTCGACGCCGGCGAGGTGACGACCCTCCTCGGCGATCACGCCGCCGCCATCACCCTCCTCGAGCACGCGCTCGCCCACTACCAGCGGGTGGGGCGGCCGTACTTCGTAGCGCGCGCCGCCTCGGCGCTCGCCGCGTGCCACCACGCCCGCGGAGAGGAGGCGCCGGCGAAGGCCCACCTCGCGACCGCGAGCGAGCTCGCGGAGCGGCACGCGTACGCGCCGATCTCCATGCGAACGCTCATCCTCCGTGGCGAGATGACGTCGCGCCCCCGCGACCGCTTCGGCGACGCCCTCCGCGGCGCGATCGGGAACACGGCCGATCTCGTCGTCGACCGGGATCGATGCATTTTGCACGCACCTCGCCAGCGCCTGTCGGTGCCCTGCAACCAGCGGACGGCGGCGATCCTCACCGTGCTCGCGGCGGCGGGCGCCGGCGGGCTCTCGCCCGAGAGCTTGCACGCGCTCGTGTGGGGGGGCCGCTACCTGCCGACGCGCCACCACACGACGGTCGCGGTCGGCGTCGCCCGGGTGCGGGCGCGGCTGGCGCGGCTCTTCGGCGAGCGGGAGGTCATCGAGCTCACCTCCGACGGGTGGAGGTTCACGCGCGATCTGGTCGTCCGGGTGGAGCGAGCCCAGGTGGAGTGAGTCGTCGCCGGGCGGAGCGCCCGGGGGCGCGCCTCGGGACGACCTTCAGCGGAGCCGCACCGCGCCGAGCTCGACGGCCTTGTGCGCCCACTCGGTGAGGCGCTCGCGGGCCGGCCGCGCGTCGACCTCGCTCGCCGGGATGACCCCCCGCGCGACGAGCTCGTCGAGCATCGGCTGGCTGTTCGTCCCGACCGACTTGGAGACGAGCTCTTCGAAGGTCACGTCGATCTGCGGCATCCCGGTGGGCGGCGGCGCCGGGGCCGTGAGCTTGACCGGGTCGATGCACGACGCGAGGTCGTTGGCGGCCGCCATCCGCGGCGAGAGATCGGCGACGCCGAAGCGACGCCGCAGCGTCGCGCCGACCGACGCGTGATCGAAGACGGTGGAGTTGACGAACCCCTTCTTCACCGCGCCGCCGATGACGAAGGAGGGCACCCGGAAGCCCATCTGCTTGAACTCCGGGTTCTCGTCGGTGGTGGTGGGGGGCGCCACGTGGTCGAAGAACCCTCCGTGCTCGTCGTAGGTGATCACCAGCAGCGTCTTGCCCCACTGCGGGCTCTCGGAGATCGCCTTGTAGACGCTGGCGACGAAGGCCTGCCCGCGGCGCACGTCGTGGCTCGGGTGGTCGTCGCTCGCGGTGAAGTCGGGGTCGATGACCGCGAACGACGGGAGCGTCCCGTTCTTCGCGTCGTCCCAGAACTCGCTCATCGGCTGGACCGGGTTCATCTGGGCGAGGCTCGCGACGTAGCCGCCGGTGTAGAAGGCCACCGCGCCCGCGCGGTAGTTCTTGTACGTCTTGCCCGCGTCCTTCATCCGGTGCCACAGCGTGAGCGGGGCGTTGGTGAGGAACGGCGTGTTGTCCTTCTTCCCCTTGGACGAGGTGCTGTGGAGGTAGAAGCGGTTCGGCCACGTCGGCCCGAGGACCGACGCGAACCAGTGGTCGCACACCGTGAAGTTGTCGGCGAGCCAGTAGTAGAACGGGAGCTGCGTCCGATCGTGGAAGCCCATCACCTCGGACTGGCTCGCGCCCGCGTGCGCCTTCACGAAGCCGTCGTTCTTGCCGCTGCTCCACTGCGAGTGGCAGGCGTCCCAGCCGTGCGGCGGATCCTCGGGGGTGAAGTTCGCCATCTTGAAGACCTTCACCGTCGACCCGTCGGGAGCGGGGTTCGACTCGGCGCCGGTGAGGCCTTCGACCTTCGACGCGTTCGCGAACGTGGCGTCGGTCTTGAGGGAGCCGAGGAAGTGATCGAACGAGCGGTTCTCCATCATGAGGACGACGATGGAGTCGATGCCGGCGAGGAGCTCCTCCGCGGTCGGGTCCTTCTTCGGGGGCGTGGGCTCCGGGCCGGGGGCAGGCGCGGGCCCCGGCGGAGCCGGCGGGGTGGGCGCGGGCGAGCCGCCCGCGGGCGGGCTCGCCCCCGCAGCGCCGTCGCTCGACGTCGCGCCGCCGCACCCGGCGGCCACCAGCGTGCCGAGGCCGATCAGCGCGCGCCTCCTCGTGATCTTCGCCATCGAGAGCCCTCCTGCCGCGCGAGCGCGCGCTCTACTTCTTGTTGAACGAGTACGAGAACTCGGTGACCGCCTTGTCGTCGACGAACTCCGCCGTCAGCTTCTTGCCGTCGACGACGATGTAGACGAACCCGAGGCCGAGCGACTGGAACCGCATCGGGTTCTTGCCCGGCAGCTCAGTGGCCGACGCGCCGGTGCCGCTCACGATGAGCTCGGTGCCCTTGCACGTGTCGGTGAGGTACTGCCGCGAGTGGTCGTGCCCGGTGAGGAGGAGGTCCACCTTGCCGCAGACGATGTCGTCGTCGAACGACTTCACGTCGGCGCCGTTCGGCGGCTTGAAGAAGAGCCCGTCGTATTTCCCGGCGTTGCCGTGGGGGCCGTTGGACAGGTACGGGTGGTGGGCGAGCGCGATCTTCCACTCGGAGGTGCTCGCCGCGATCCACGCGGCCACGTCCTTGCGCTGGTCGGCGTCGCGGCCGAAGAGCTGCATGTTGCTGTCGAGCCCGAAGAGCTCCACGTGCTTCTTGGTGAAGTGGTAGTACGCCGCCGGCATCTTCCACTTGGCCGACTTCTTCGAGTAGTCGACCTCGAACTTGCCCTTGAAGAACTCGAGGCCGGACCCGTCGCCGCCGTAGTCGTGGTTGCCGAGCACCGCCCAGAAGTCGAGGTTGATCGCCGCGTACGGCGTCTCGAACTTGTCGGTCATCTGGCTGTCGGTGTCGGAGCTGATCCCGCTGGGATAGATGTTGTCTCCGAGCAGCGTGACGAAGTCGCAGCCGTCCTTCTTGCACTTGGCGTCGATCGCCTGCGCCACCGCTTGTTGCCCCGAGTCGCCCTTGCCTTGATCGCCGAGGGCCACGAAGCGGAGCACGGGGGCCGGCCCGCCGCTCGACGACGAGGACGACGAGGACGACGAGGAGCTCGACGAGGAGCTCGACGACGACGAGCCGCCGGACGAAGACGAGCCCGTCGAGGCGTCGACCCCGTCGTCGGCCGGAGCCGACGAGCCGCAAGAGGCGACACCGACGGTGACGGCGACGATGGCGAGGGTGACCGAGGTGAGGAGGAGAGGCCCGCGCATGGGGCTTTGGGGTACGCGCAAGGACGCCCCCCGTCAAGCCGCTGGCGCGCGGAGTAAGCGCCGCGTGACGGGCCGGTGACC
>JAEUKG010001138.1 GCA_016794325.1 Myxococcales bacterium
GCTGCGCTCCTGCTCGTTCATCCCCTGCCCTCCTCGCCGCCGACCGCCGGGCCGACGCGGACGAAGTCCTTGGGGTCGAGCAGGGTGGTGAGGTTGAGGATGATGACGATGTCCTCGGTGGCGCTGCGCTCCTTGACGTCGGCGCCCTTGGCGACGGTGACGGCGCCCTTGCGGCGGCCGAGGCCGCGGATGTACTCGGCGCGCGGGCCGGTGATGCCGCCGGGCTTCTCCTCGATCTTCTCCGGGGGGATGCGGATGACGTCGATGACGGCGTCGACGACCAGGCCGTAGGGCTCGTCGTTGAGGTTGACGATCAGGACGCGGGCGGTGCGGCCGCGCTCGACCGGGCGCAGGCGCAGGCGGCGGGCGAGGTCGACGACCGGCATGATGCGGCCGCGGACGTTGCCGATGCCGACCAGGAAGTCGGCGGTGCGCGGGACGTGGGTGGTGCCGAAGACCTTGCTGATCTCCTCGATCTCGTGGATGGGGAGGCCGTAGATCTCGCCGCTGACGCGGAAGCTGACGTACTGCTGGAGGTCCTGCGGGACGTCGCGCTTGTAGCCGTGCTCGTAGTCCTCGTCGGTGGCGAGGGTCTCGCCGCTGCGCAGCAGCGCCTGCCACATGTCCTCGCGTTCAACGGACATGCGTCGAGCCTCCCATGCCGGGGTGGTTGCCGCCGCCGGACCCGCCGCCGGGGCCGGGGCCGACGCTGCTGCCCTGGCCGCCGACCGAGATCGCGGCGTCGGCCTGGCGCACGCCCTCGTCGACGAGGCGGCCGACGTCGAGGAGGAGCACGGTGCGGTTGGCCCCGAGCTCGGTGGCGCCGGCGATGCCGGGGACGTTGCGGACGGCGCTGCCGAGCGGCTTGATCACGACGTCTTGCTGGCCGAGCAGCTCGTCGACGACGAGGCCGACGCGGTGCTGGGCGAGGCCGACGACGACGACGTAGACGCGGTGGGGGTCGCGGTAGGACTTCGAGAGCGGGCGCAGGGCGAACAGGCGCGAGAGGTGGAGCAGCGGGAGGGTCTTCTTGTTGAGGATGATGACCTCGTGGCCCTCGATGGTGCTGATCTCGCGGGTCTCGACCATGATCGACTCGAGCACCGAGTTGAGCGGGATGCAGAAGGTGTGGCCGGCGCTCTGGATGACCAGAGCCTGGATGATGGCGAGGGTGACCGGCAGCGTGATCGAGAACTTGGTGCCCTTGCCGACCTCGGTGGTGACGTCGATCATGCCGCTGAGCTTGGCGATGTTGGTCTTGACGATGTCCATGCCGACGCCGCGGCCGCTGACCTCGTTGGCCTGCTCGCGGGTGGAGAAGCCGGGCGCGAAGATCAGGTTGATGGCCTCGGTCGGGGCCATGCTGGCGGCCTCGTCGGGGCTGATGAGGTTGCGGCGGGCGGCGAGGTCGCGGATGCGCAGCCAGTCGATGCCGTTGCCGTCGTCCTCGACCTCGATGACGACGCGGTTGCCCTTCTGGAACGCGTTCAGGGCGATGGTCCCCACCACCGGCTTGCCGACCCCCATGCGCCCGTCGCGCGGCTCGATGCCGTGGTCGATGGCGTTGCGGATCATGTGCATGAGCGGGTCCGAGAGCTCCTCGACGATGAGCTTGTCGATCTCGGTCTCGGCGCCCGTGATGACGAGGTTCACCTGCTTGTCGTGCTCGCGCGAGATCTGCCGCACGATCCGGGCGAGCTTGTCGAAGATCTGCCCGAGCGGGACCATGCGCACCTCGAGGATGCCGTTCTGCATCTGGGCGAGGTGGCGCTCGAACGCGCGGTGGAGCCGCTGGAGATCTCCATAGAGCTCGCGCAGCTCGGGGCGGCCGCGCGCGCGGTCGCCGAGCTTGCCGAGGCTCGAGCGGACGATGGCGAGCTCGCCCACGATGTTCATCAGGTGGTCGAGCTTGCGGATGTCGACGCGGACCGTCTGGCTCACCGACTTGAGCGAGACCTCCTTCCCCGCTTGTTGCCCGGGGGCCACGGCCGCCGGGCCCGCGGGCGCCATCGACGGCATCGGCGGCGGCGGCGCGCTCGTCGGGTGGTGCGGGTCGTCGTCGTAGTCGTGGGCGATGGGCGGAAGGTGCGCGGCCTCGGCGGGGGCGAAGCCGGTCGGCGGCGCGCGCCCCATGAGGTTCGGAGGCGTGAGCGGCGGCGGGGGGAACGCGCTGTCGCGCCGCTGCCCCTCGTCCGGCCGGGCGGCGTCGCGGCGGCGCACCTCCTCGATGGCGATGTTCGGCCCCTCGAGCGCGCCGCGGAGGGTGGCGAGCGGGGTGCGCGACGCGACGAGGATCTCGAGCTCGACCGAGTCCACGTCTCCGCCCTCGCCGGTGGGGAGGTAGGTGATGATCTCGCCGTGCGGGCGCGTCTTGGCCTTGAGCTCGTCGAGCGCCGAGTCGATGGTCGCGAGCTGGAAGACGACGCGCAGGCGGTAGAGCGACAGCCCCGCCTGGAGGTTCGTCCGGAGGCGGTGCTCCTCGTATTCGGTGAGCACCCCGAGGAGCCCCGGGTCGAGCTCGTATTGGGCCACGACCCCCGCGCCGCCGCCGCCCTTCTGCTGGGCGACCTGTCCCATCGCGGATAGAAGGTCCTTGACCTCTTCGACCGGCTCCGCGCCGTCGCCCTTGGCGGCGCCGAGGATGCGACCGTAGAGCTCGACCGCCTGGAACAGGAGGTCGAGCACTTGCTGGGTGAGCTCGATGCGCCCGAGGCGGAGGTCGTCGAGCAGGTCCTCGAGCTCGTGCGAGAGCCCGCTCATCATCGCCGCGCCGAACAGGCCGCTCAGCCCCTTGAGGGTGTGGACGGCGCGGAAGACGTCGTTCACGAGCTCGGCGTCGGACTGGCCTCGCTTGGCGAGCGCGTCGAGCGCGAGGAGGTCGCGGCTCAGGCCGTCGATGATCTCCTGGGCCTCGGAGAAGAACTCCTCGCGCGCCTTGTCGCCGGGGCTGTCGCGATCGACCATCAGCCGGCTCCGGTGAGGAACTTCGCGCAGGTGGCGCGGAGGAGCTCCTTCGAGAACGGCTTGGGGACGAAGGCGTTGGCGCCGAGCGCGAGCCCGCGCTCGATGTCGCGCTCGGTCGACTGGGTCGAGATGATGACGAGGGGCGTCGCCCCGAAGTGGGCCGACCGGCGGACGAACTGGATGAGCTCGAGCCCGTTGATGTCCGGCATGTTGATGTCGGTGACGACGAGGGCGAAGCGCCCGCGCGGCAGGAGGCGCATCGCCTCGAAGCCGCACGAAGCCTCGCTCACCTCGATCCCCCCGAGCCCGTCGGCGAACTCGGGGTCCTCGAGCATCGCGCGCACGAGCGCGCGCATCGAAGCCGAGTCCTCGACCACAAGCACTTTGTGCATCTTCGGCGATCATACGGCGGTTTTCGGCCGCGACGCTACTTGCCCGCCAGGCCGCCCGGTCGGGGTACAATCGGGCCCGTGGCCCAAGCGCACGACAGCCCCGAACGGCCCTCGACCGCGGCCGCGCTCGTCATCGGCAACGAGCTGCTCTCGGGCAAGGTGGTGGAGGCCAACCTGCCCGTGCTCGCGCGGGCGATGCGCGAGCTCGGGGTGGAGCTGTCGCGGGTGGTGATGGTGATGGACGACATCGACGTCATCGCCCGCGAGGTGCGCTCGCTCGCGGCCACCCACGACTGGCTCTTCACCTCGGGCGGGGTGGGTCCGACCCACGACGACGTCACCATCGAGGCCGTGGCCGCCGCCTTCGGCGTGCGCGCGGTCGTCGACCCTGGGCTCGCCGGGATGATCCGCGACCACTACGGCGACGCGACCACCGAGGGGCACCTGCGGATGGCGCTCGTCCCCGAGGGGGCCTCCCTCGAGAGCAGCGAGGCGGTGCGGTGGCCGACGGTGCGCTACCAGAACGTCTGGCTCCTGCCCGGGATCCCTGAGGTCTTCCGGATGAAGCTCCCGGTCGTCGTCGAGCGGATCACGCCGCTCGTGCGGGGGGGCGCCTTCGTGTCGCGTGCCGTCTACACGCAAATGGACGAGGGCGACCTGAAGCCTCTCCTCGACGCGGTCGTCGCCCGGCACCCCGGAGTGTCGGTCGGGTCCTATCCCAAGTGGCGCGACCCGGCGTACAAGACGAAGATCACGTTCGACGGCCGGGACGCCGCCCGCGTCGACGCCGCGCGCGACGCCTTCGTGCAGACCCTCCCGGCGGGAGAGCCCCAGCGCGTCGAATAACCGCGTATAGTGGGGCATCGTGTCGAGCCTCATCCCCATCATCCAGATGATCCAGCAGTCCGGCGCCGAGCTCGTGCAGCTCGTGCCCGGCGAGCCCGGGGTCGCCGTCGTCGGCGGCAAGAGCCACCGCATGGGCAGCCAACCGGTGGCCGCGCGCGCCACGCAGGAGATGGCGCAGGAGGTGATGGCGCTCGACGAGATCCCGGCCGCCGGCGAGCGCGCGCGCGTCGTGCGCCACGAGATCGACGGCGTGACCTACGTGATCGAGGTGGCGCGGCAGCCGGCGGGGATCACCCTCGCGATCCGGCCTCCCGCCAAGGGGGGCGTGAAGGCCGCGGCTCCCGCCCCGCCCCCCGCGGCTGCGGCGCCGGCGCCGGCGCCCGCGCCCGCCTCCCCGGCCGCGCCCGCCGCGGCGCCCGCTCCGGCGCCCGCGGCCTCGGCCGCGACGGACGGCGCGAAGCGTCGCGCGAGCGGGCAACACGGGCGCGCGTCGCGCCCGCCTCCCGCGAAGCGCAACCGGGCCAGCGTCGCGCCCGAGCCCCCCGCGACGCCGGTCGTCATCGAGCTCGACACCGGGCGCGAGGGCGCGAAGCGCGGGAGCCCCGTCGTCGCCGCGGGGCCCACCGGCGAGCAGCGCATCGATCCCATCCTCCGCGAGATGATCTCGCGCCAGGCGTCGGACCTGCACCTGTCGGCCGACAACCCGATCGCGATGCGCATCCACGGCGAGATGTGCTTCTTCACCGACCGCCCCGCGCTCGGCAGCGACGAGATCTTCTCGCTCGTGCGCGACATCATGACCGACAAGGCGCGGCGCGAGTTCGAGGAGGTGCGCGACGCCGACTTCGCCTACGAGGTGCCGGGGCTCGCCCGCTTTCGCGTGAACGTCTTCGTCGACCGCAAGGGCGTGGGGACGGTGATGCGCCAGATCCCCGCCGAGGTCATCACCGCCGGCCAGCTCGGTCTGCCCCAGGCGTGCCTCGACTTCTGCCACCTCACCAAGGGCCTCGTGCTCGTGACGGGCCCGACCGGCTCCGGCAAGTCGACCACGCTCGCGGCGATGATCG
>JAEUKG010001158.1 GCA_016794325.1 Myxococcales bacterium
GATCGCCGAGAGGAGCGGGCCCATCCGCTTGCCGATCGGGTGCGCGCGGATGACGTCGACGTTGACGAGGAGGTCGACGTTGACGGGGCCGCCCTGCACGATGTTCGCGAAGCCGCCGGCGTTGGGGGGCGCCGCGGGGGCGCCGGCCTCGGCGAGGGCGATCGCGCCCGCGTCCCCCTCGCCGCCGTCGCTCGGCCCGCCGTCGACCTCGCCCTCGCCGCCGTCGGACACGAGCGCCACGCCCGCGTCGCCCGTCGAGAGCGCGGACGCGTCGTCGGGCGCGCCCGCGTCGCTCGGCGGACCGGCGTCGCGCTTGGGCGGCGGCGGCGCGGCGTCGGCTCCGGGCCCGTTCGGATCGGTCGTCGGCGCGGTCGTCGGCGCGGGCGGCGGGTCGGGCTTCGGCGGAGGCGTGTCGTCGCCGAGCATCTCGATCGGGATGGTGAGCTCGTCGTCGACGTCCTTGAACTCGACGTCGGGGGCGGACACGAGCTTCCACGGGGCGAGCACGAAATGGACGACGCTGGAGAGGACGAGGCAGGCCACGAGGGCGCGCTGCACCCTCCGGCCGTCCCAGAAGCGCGCCGGGCCGCTCGGCTTGGGCGCCCCACCCCGCCCGCGCCCGCTGTCCGCCCGAGCCCCGCCCTCGGCGAAGGTGCCGTGGGGGGCGGTGGGCGCGTGGGGAGCTCCGCCAGCGCGCGCCGAGGTGGCCCACCTGCGCGTCTCCCTAGCCACGCCTCGCTCCTCTCACGCACACACCTTACGCAATTCTCCGTGAAAATCTCGTGGAATTTCCGCGGCAAACCGGGCCGGCCGGCCCCGAAGCCGCCGCCCCGCGGCCGGCACGCCCTTCGCACTCCCTCGAGGACGGAGCCCAAGCGTGACGACCCCCGCAAAACACATCCCCCAGAAACTGGATCGACCCACGAACGCTGGTGTAGGAAGGGGCATGCCGCCCGCCGCCTCTCGACAGGGGCCCCGCGCCATGGCAAGCACCGTCCGCCCCCGTCGGCTTTGTATGCGCAGCGCCGTCGCCCTCGCCCTCCCCCTGCTCCCCCTCCTCGCCGTCGCCGCGCTCGGTGGCTGCCGCGACGAAGCGCCGCGCGTCACGCCCGTGCACGCCGCGACGAGCCCGGCTCCGGCCAAGTCCGCGACGCCCCACGAAAATTCGGCGAAGGACGCGGGCGCGGGCGCGACGGCCGAGATCTCCGACGCGGGCGCGACGTACGACGGCCCCCTGATCGCCGCGCTCTTCCACCAGACGGTGGTGATGAGCGACATGGAGTGGCCGAAAGACGACGCCAAGAAGGGGGAGAGCAAGTCCGTACGCTTGGGTTACATCCGGCAGGGGGCAAAAGTTCCCGTCATCCCGGAGCCCCACAAGAAGTCGAACTGCCAGGAGGGCTGGTACGAGCTCGTGGCCGGCGGCTTCGTCTGCGGCAAATACGCGACCTTGGACCTGAATCACCCGCGGGTGAAGAGCGCGCCCAAGCCGCCCGACATGTCGGCGCCGCTCCCCTACCAATACGGCTACAACGTCACGAACGGCACCCCGCTCTACCGCACGATGCCGTCGCGCGAGGAGCGCCTCCGCTACGAGCCCTGGCTCGCGGGGAAGAAGAAGACGAAGAAGCCGGTCGCCGACGACAGCGACACGTCGCAGGACTCCGCGCAGACCGACCTCGCGGACGCGGGCCTCCAGCTCGCCACCTCGCGCACCACCGCCGCCGAGGACGACACGCCCTGGTACCTCAAGGACTACGACGGCGGCCGCCCCATGGTCACGCTCGACGACCTGAAGGGCGACGGGCCGGTCGCGCGGCGGATGGTCAAGGGCTTCTACCTCTCGCTCGACCACTCCTTCCCCGCCCAGCACCCGGGGTGGTGGAAGACGCAGTCGGGCCTGATCACGCCGTACGGCGCGGTCTGGCTCCAGAAGCCGCCCACCGAGTTCCACGGCATCTGGCTCAACGAGAAGGCCGAGGCCAAAGACGGCGCCAAGGGGGACAGGGAGAAGAAAGAGGTCGACTTCAAGAACCCCCAGGCGGGCGTCGGCTTCATCCTCTGGACCAAGGCGCGCAAGTACATCATCGGCGGCGAGAAGAAGAAGGCGATCACGGGCGACCCGATCTCGCGCTTCAGCGCCGTCCGCCTCACCGGCGAGCGCACCACCATCGGCGGCAACATCTTCGCCGAGACCGAGGACGGCTGGTGGATGAAGGAGCAGGAGGGCACGCGCACGAAGCCAGGCGCCGCCCCCGCCGATCTCGCCCCCGGCGAGAAGTGGATCGACGTGAACCTGACGACGCAGACGCTCGTCGCCTTCGAGGGCGACAAGCCCGTCTACGCCACGCTCGTGTCGACGGGGCGCAGGAACTTCCAGGACAAGGAGAAGGACCACCCGACGCCTCCTGGGACCTTCCGCATCCGCGAGAAGCACATCGCCGCGACGATGGACGGCGACGGCGCCGCCGACGGCCCGTACTCGATCGAGGACGTGCCGTGGATCATGTACTTCAACGGCAGCTACGCCCTCCACGGCGCGTTCTGGCACGCGAACTTCGGTCACGTGCAGAGCCACGGCTGCGTCAACCTGTCGCCGCTCGACGCGAAGGCGATGTTCGGCTGGACCGAGCCGCGCGTCCCGGACGGGTGGCACGGCGTCAACTCGACGCCCGAGCGCCCCGGCACCCGCGTCGTCGTCCACGACTGAGAGCATGACGGACGAGCTCGGCTCGGCGCGCGAGCGCCCGAGCACTCTTGACGCGCGGGACCATCGTGGCCAACGTGTCGCCACCATGGACCAGCTCTCGGCGACCCTCGATCGAGGCTGGGACCTCGCGCAGCGCGGAGACGCGCAAGGAGCCCTCGCGTGCGGCCGCCGCGCGCTCGAGATCGACCCGCAGTCGCCGGAGGTCCACAACCTGCTCGGCTACAGCGCCGCGCTCGCCGGCGAGGCCGAGGACGCGCTCGAGCACTACCGCCAGGCGATCGCCCTCGACGAGAGCTACTTCGAGGCGATGCTCAACTGCGCCGAGCTCCTCATGCACCCGCTCGGAGACTGGGACGAGGCGTCGCAGATGTGCGACGAGGCGCTCGACTACGCGGAGACGAACGAGGAGATCGCCGACTGCCTCCTCCTCAAGGTCGACGCGCTCCTCGGCAAGGGCACGAGCGAGGAGGCGAAGAAGGTGCTCGTCCGCATCCCCGACGGCCCCTTCGAGAGCCCCACCTACGCCTTCATGATCGGCCGCGCCCACTACGAGCTCGGCGACGTCGACGCCGCTCGCCCGTTCATCGAGGACGCCGCCACCCGCGATCCCCACTACGCCGACGCGCACTACTACCTCGGGCTCGTGCGCGAGGAGGCGGGCGACGTCCGCGGGGCGATCGAGGCGTTCTTGAGGGTGCGCCTGCTCGACCAAGGCCGGCCCGCTCCCCCGTGGGCGCCGTCGCCGGATCTCTTCGGGGGCGCCGTCAAGCGCGTGATCCAGAACGTCGACGCCTTGCTCGCGCGCTACGTGCGGGAGGCGGAGGTCTACGTCGTCGATCTCCCGGGCGCCGAGCTCGTGGTCGACGGGATCGACCCGCGCGCGCTGGTCGTCCTCGAGACGCCGCCAGCCGAGGGTCGGCCTGGGCACGAGTCCGCCGAGCCGGGCAGCGTCTACGCGCGCCTCTTCGTCTACCAGCGCAACGTCGAGCGCGCCGCGGGCTCGAGCGAATACCTCGAGGACGAGCTCCGCCACGCCATCGAGCGCGAGATCAGCCACGTCTTCCTCGAGCCGCCGCTCCAGGGCGCCACCCCCACCACCGACAAGAGCCAGCTCAACTGACGCGCGGCCGGTGCCTCGACGCGAGAGCCGCCCACGAACGGGCAAGTCTCGCGTCGTCATCACGGGGAGGCCGAGGCGCACGCCTCCCCGCCCGGGAAGAGCGTGGTTCTCCAGCGTGCCCGCCCCACGTGGGGCGCGACTCCGTCGCGCCTGAAGGCGTCGAAGCGAAGGTCCGACGCGCTCTTCAGTGCCAGTTGCTCACGCCGACGCCGTAGTTCTGGTAGCGGGGCGCGAGGTCGACGACCACCGTGATCTGCCAGGTGGGGTCGGGCAAGAGGCCGAAGATCGACCACTGGAAGAGCTTGATGTCGCCGCCGAAGGTGAGGTGCTGGCGCCTCGTCCCGTCGGCGAAGCGCGACGGCTCGATGTAGCCGCCCACGCGGGCGCGGATCCGATCGCGCATCGGCTCGGCCTCGACGCCGGCGCGGGGCGCGAGCGCGATCGAGCTGCCGACGAGCTCGCGCTTCTGGTCCAGGAAGCCCTCGAGCGCGACGGCGTCGGTGCTCGGGCCCGACACGAGCACGCTCGCGAGGAGGAGGAGCCGATCGCGTGGCCAGTTCTCGTAGCGCGCGCGCCGCGCCCTGTAGAGCCGCTCGGCCTCGGCCTTCAGCTCGGCGTCCTCGCCGGCGCGGATCGCGTCCTCCATCGCCCGCACGTCTTCGGCGCGCTCTCCGCGGGTGCGCACGCGCGAGGCCGCCCTCGCGGCGCGGTCGCGCTCGATGCGCTCGCGCACCGGGGCGAGCTCCTCGCGGGGGTTGATCCACCGCGGGCTCACCGGGCGCGGGCCGAGCTGGAGCGCCGCCCCGAGCTCGATCTCCCACGGCTGCACGATGCGCTGCGGGGCGACGTAGGGCCCGGTGCGCACGACGCCGTCGAACGACGAGACGTCCTTGCGGCCGATGGGCTCGGCCGACACCGGCGCGCGCACGGTGGCCCCGAGCCGCCACGGCACGTCGTCGGGCTTGAGCACGGCGCCGATCTCGGGCCCGGCCCCGGTCATCGTGAGCAGCGCGTTGCTCGGGTTC